>JACMKJ010000489.1 GCA_014380155.1 Rhizobacter sp.
CAGTTCAACGACATCCGCACCACGCTGCAGGCGCTGATCGCGATCTACGACAACTGCAACTCGCTGCACACGAATGCCTTCGACGAGGCCATCACCACGCCCACCGAAGACAGCGTGCGCCGCGCGATGGCCATCCAGCTCATCATCAACCGCGAGTGGGGCCTGGCGAAAAACGAGAACCCCAACCAGGGCGCTTTCATCATCGACGAGCTGACCGAGCTGGTCGAAGAGGCGGTGCTGAAGGAGTTCGAGAAGATCGCCGAGCGCGGCGGTGTGCTGGGTGCGATGGAAACCGGCTACCAGCGTGGCCAGATCCAGGAAGAGAGCATGAACTACGAGATGCTCAAGCACACCGGCGAGTTGCCCCTGATCGGCGTCAACACCTTCCGCAACCCGCATGGCGACCCAGTGCCCGATCACATCGAGCTGGCACGCTCGACCGATGCTGAAAAGCAGTCGCAGCTCCAGCGCCTGGCTGCGTTCCACGCCGCGCATGCTCACGAGTCACCCGCCATGCTGCAACGCCTGCAACAAGCCGTGATCGACAACCGCAACGTGTTCGAGGTGCTGATGGACGCGGTGCGGGTGTGTTCGCTCGGGCAGATCACGAATGCGCTGTTCGAGGTGGGTGGCCAATACCGGCGCAGCATGTAGTCTGATCCACGCATTTTGAGCGGTCACCGCTCAAAATGCGTGGATGCCTTGCTGGCGACCGAATTGCCCTCGGGTTGGCGCCGCTGCAAAAGCCGTGGCTTCGCGCGTGGTTCCGCTGAGCACGCTGGCCCACCTGCACGGGCCGTTGTTCAACGCCTCGCAGCTCGGCTGGAGATCAAGTTCTCCTCCGCACCCAAGCTCATCAGGGGCTTTTGGACCGCCCGCGAAGACCTGCAACTCGACCACGCTTTCGTCATGGCTCCCGTCGAGACCCGCTAGCCCTTGGCCGACGGTGTCGAGGTGATTCCGGTTCATGCGGTTCGCGATGCGCTGAGGGCTTGAGCCATCGTTCTATGCCGTTTCGCCCGCGAAACCGGGGAGAATCCGGCCCATGAAGCCGCCGCCAGACACCTCTCCCGCCCTGGCCCAGGCGCGCCGTGCGTGGAAGTTGCTCTACCGCGACTCCCAGCGCTGCATCGCGCTGGCCGATCAGGCGCTGGCACGCGCCCGGGAAAGCAGCGACACGGCCGCCGAGGGTTGGGCCCGCCTGGTGCGCGGCTTCCACCTCATGTGGTACTCGACGCCGCAGACTTCGGCCCACGAGCTGTCATTGGCACAGGGCTGCTTTGCCACCACGCAGGACCGCGCCGGCCACCTGCTGGCTGAGGTGGGCATTGCGCGTTGCCTCTGGCGCGAGGCGAAATTCCGCGAATCGCTGGAACGCGTGCTCCCGCTGCGCGGCGAGGGCCTGAGCGTTCTCAAGCGCGACGAACTGGGCATGCTGCTCAACGTGATCGCCGGCTGCTACTCGTCGCTGGGGGTATCGGAGCAGGCCTTTGCCTACATGTACCAGGCGCTGCATGAGGCGCGGCCCGTGCGAGGCAATGGCTTCGAGGTGGTGCTGTACTGCAACCTGGCGCACGAGCTGATCCAGCTCGGCGAGCACCAGCAGGCGCTGAGCTACATCGAGGAAGGCATTGCACGCGGCTCGCAGCTGAACAACGCGCGCCTGATGAGCGTGCTGCAGATCAACCGCGTGCATTGCCTGACCGACCTCGGCCGTGCCCAGGAGGCGCTGCCTGACATCCATCGCCTCTTGCAGCTACCGGCCGACGAGAGCGGGCGCGGCAGCACCAATGCCAACTTCGAGAGCATGGGGCTGGCGGCCTTGCGCGCCGGCGACCTGGCGCTCGGCCGACAGCTGGTCGAGCGCGCCCGCGACGAAGACCATGGCGTGATGGTCCCCGACGAGCGCATCACGCTGGCGGTGGCCACTGCCGAGATCCTGCGCGCAAACGGGCACCTGCCCGAGGCCGTAGCACTGCTGACACAAGCTCAACCGACCCTTATGGACGCCGAGCAGGACGGCTTGAGCCTGCGTGTGCACTGCCTGTTCCACCACGCCCTGGCCGACATGCAGGAGCACCTGGGAAACACCGCTGATGCGCTGGCCGCCTTGCGAGCCTGGCAGCGCTGCCAGCTCGAGCGTGGCAACCAGGCGTCTCGCGCACGCTACCAGGCGGCGTCACTGCAGACCGAGCTGCGCCGCCTGCAACACAACCTCGATGAGATCGAAGCCCGCCGCCTGGCCACCGAGCGAGCCCGCGCCGAGCTGGAGGCCATCAACCTGCAGTTGTCGCAAAAGATCGACGAAGTGCAGGCGCTGCAGACTGAGCTGGAGAAGCAGGCCACCCGCGACTTTCTCACCGGCCTGTTCAACCGCCGCCACCTCAACGACGTGCTGCCGCAGATGCTGGCGCAGGCACGGCGCGAGCAGCAGCCGATGGCGGTGGCCATCATCGACCTCGATCACTTCACGGCCGTCAACGACCGCCACGGCCACGTGGCCGGCGACACGCTGCTCGCCTCGTTCGGCTCGCTGCTGAATGAAAACACGCGCCAGAGTGACCTGGCGTTCCGCTTCGGCGGCGAAGAGTTCTGCCTGCTGATGCCGGGCAGCGGCGCCTTTGAGGCGCAGCGCAAGGTGCTGGGCCTGTTGCAGGCATGGCGGCGCAAGGGCTTCCATTTCGAAACCGGCTCGCTCACGGCGAACACGTTTTCTGCCGGCGTGGCCGACTCCGTCACCACCCAGCAAGGGCGCGAGTCGATGGAAAACCTGCTCAAGGCCGCCGACGACCGCCTGCTGGTGGCCAAGCGCAACGGGCGCAACCAGGTGCTGTGGGCCGACGAGGCCGCTCCCGAGTTCGAACGGTCCTAGTTAGAGCCACTGCCGGCAGCGTTTGCTGCCTTGCACAAGAGATCTGCGAGAGACAATTTTTCGCACACTCGTCTCTTTAATCCATCAGATTCGGGTTTCACTGGCGTTTTCCCTCATCGTTTTGTCATCTCCATGCTTAATATTTGCACGGATGTGCGTTTGTGCGGCTTGTCAATCCAATCAGGAGAGAACCAATGATCAAACGAAGAGACCTATTGGCCACAGGCGTGGCCGGTGGTACCGCGCTGGCGCTGGGAGGCTTTGGCCAGGGCGAAGCGCAAGCGCAGGTCGTGCCGCCCGTCTCGGCACTCGATGCGGCCTCGCTCGCCATCGTGCGTGTGTGGGTTCCGGTGATTCTGGGCAACAGCGTGTTGCCCGCCGATGCCACCGCCCGCCAGGCCTCGATCAACCTGACCGCTCAGCGCGCCGGCGAGATCGTCAGCAACTACCCGCCGATCAACCAGGCCAGCATCGTGGGCCTGTTCAACGCCCTCAAGGCCGGCCCGACGATGTTCAACCCCGCCTTCCCGGCCACCTGGGAAGCCATGCCGCCCACGCTGCTGGCCGCCCTGCTCGACGGCCTGCGTGTGAGCCAAGTCGCCAGCCAGCGCTCGATCTTCAGCGCGTTCATGGGTCTCATCCCCAACGCGTTCTATTCGAATCCGACCCACTGGCCAGGCATCGGTTACGCCGGCCCGCCGACGTTCGCTTAAAGAGGCAGATCACCCATGGCAACCATTCCCCAAATCATCCCCAAGCCGACCAGGAAGCCCATCGACCCCTGGGTCGTCGGCAAGCGCGCCGGCTGGAAAGTCATCGACGCCTCCACCCTGACCGCTGACCGGACAGTCACTTTCGACGTCGCCATCATCGGCACCGGCGCAGGCGGTGGCATCACCGCTGAAATGCTGGCGGCAGCCGGCCTCAAGGTGGTGCTGATCGAAGAAGGCCCGCTGAAGTCGTCGAGCGACTTCAACATGAAGGAGTCAGAGGCCTACCCGCAGATGTACCAGGAGAACCTGGCGCGTCGCACGCTGGATGGCGGCGTCGGCGTCCTGCAAGGGCGCACCGTCGGTGGCGGCACCACCGTGAACTGGGCCACCAGCTTCCGCACGTCGCCACAGGTGCTTGAGCACTGGCAGCGCATCTATGGCCTGACCGAGTACACCCAGGCCAAGATGGCCCCGTGGTTCGCCGCCGTTGAAAAGCGCCTGAGCATCAGGCCCTGGGGCGGTGAGATCAATGGCAACAACGCCATCCTGTCGACGGGCCCGTCGCGGCTGGGCCTGAGCTGGAACACCATCTCGCCCAACGTCAAGGGCTGCGCGGCGCTCGGCTACTGCGGCCTGGGTTGCCCGATCAACGCCAAGATGTCGATGCTGGTCACCACCCTGCCCGTCGCCCTGACGCTGGGAGCCACCCTCTACACCCGCTTGCGCGCACAGACCTACACCTTCAACACCGCCAAGACCGCCATCACCGGGATCGTCTGCGACGCGCTGGATCCGGCAGGTCTCAAGCCCAGCGGCCGCAAGGTCACGATCAAGGCCAGGCACTACGTGCAAGCCACCAGCGCCATCAACGGCCCCGCGCTGCTGATGCGTTCGGGCGCGCCCGATCCGCACGGCACGCTGGGCAAGCGCACCTTCCTGCACCCGAGCGCCTCGGTCGGTGGCCTGTACGAGCGTGACATCGCCGCGCACGCCGGCCTGCCGCAGTCGATCTACTCAGACCACTACCTGGACAACGTGCCGCTCACCGGCACGCCAGGCTGGAAGCTGGAAGTGGCTCCGCTGCACCCGGTGCTGGTGGCCGGTGGGCCGACCTACTTCGGCGAGCAGCACGCCACGCTGATGAAGAACTTCAACAAGTACGGCGTCACGATCTCGTTCGTGCGTGACGGCTTCAATGCAGACAGCGTGGGCGGCACGGTGCAGTTGCGTGCCGATGGTTCGCCAGTCCTCGACTACCCGCTCAGCGCCTCGGTGCTGGAGTCGATTCGCCAGTCGATCAAGTCACAGGGCGCGGTGCATTTCGCTGCTGGCGCATCGCGTGTCTTCATCGGCCACATCGACGCCGCCACGCAGGGCTTCACCGACAACGCCTCGTTCCAGGCCGCGGCCGACGCCCTGTCCATGGTCTCCGGCCGTGTGCGCCTGAACTCGGCACACCAGATGGGCGGCTGTGGCATGTCGGCCGACCCGACCAAGGGCGTGGTCAACCCGAACGGTCGCCACCACCAAGTGAGCAACCTGTCGGTGCACGACGCGTCGGTGTTCCCGACCAGCCTGGGCCTCAACCCACAAGAGACGATCTTCGCCATGTCGGCCCGCAACACGGCCAAGTTGGCGCTGGACATCTTCCGCTTGAGGAACTGCGAGTTGACGGCCGAGCCCGACTGATTTTCCGGGGCGCTGCTGCCTCACCTTCAGCCCGGGCCTCCAGCCCGGGCTTTTTTTTCATGGGGGGTCGGGCCAGACCAGGCGGCCGTTGAGCACCGGCTGCGCGCGCAGGCGCTCGAGTGCAAAGTCGATGAAGCTGCGCACCTTGGCCGACGCCTTGCGCCCTTCGGCGTAGACCAGCTGCACCGGAATCGGCGGCGGCTCGTGGTCGGCCATCACCACCTGCAGGCGCCCGGCCAGCACATCGCCCGCCACCTGGTACGACAAGGCCCGCGCCAGACCGTGGCCCGCCAGCGCGGCTGCGATCGCCATCTCACCGGCGTTGGTCACCATCTGCATCTGCGGGTGGGCGGTCTCACCTGCGCTTGAGCTGCCGTTTCCCGGCGGGTAAAACACCCAGGCCGCGCTGACCGCACCGTGCTGCGAAAACCCCATGCCACGGTGCTGCGCCAGATCGGCCGGCGTGCGCGGCACACCGTGTTCGGCCAGGTACTGCGCAGACGCCACCACCACACGGCGCACATGGCCCGCACGCACGGCGGTGAGGCCTGAGTCGGGCAGATGGGCGATGCGCACGGCCACGTCGAAACCTTCGTCGAGCAGGTGCACGATCTGGTCGCTGAAAAAAGTGCGCGACCTGAGCTGCGGCTGCTGCGCCATGAAGTCCAGCAGCACCGGCGCCACGTGCAGGCGCCCGAACATCACCGGGGCCGTGATCGACAACACGCCCTGCGGCACGCTGTGGGCACCACTCGCCGACGCCTCGGCGTCATCGATCTCGGCCAGGATGCGTTTGCAATCGGCATGGAAGCGCGCACCGGCCTCGGTGAGCGCAACGCTGCGCGTGCTGCGTCGCAGGAGCTGCGCGCCCACACGCAACTCAAGCGCCGCGATGGCGCGTGTCACCGCCGGCGGCGACAGGCCGAGCCCACGTGCGGCGGGTGCAAAACCGCGTGCATCGGCCACGGCCACAAAGATGCGCATGCCTTCGAGCTTGTCCATCGCGTCATTCCTCTGCGCGAAATGATCAAGTGCGCGCTGCGGGGATTCTGCTTCGGTCCGGCGCTGGCTAAGGTTCACCCCATCGCAACCCCCACCGCAACGCCATGCACACGATCCGCCTCTACCACCACCCCATCTCGGGCCACGCCCACCGCGTGCGCCTGTTTCTCTCACTGCTCGGACTGCCGTTTGAGGCGATCGAGGTCAACCTGTTGAAGGGCGAACAGAAGCGCCCGGAGTACCTGGCGATGAACCCCTTCGGCCAGGTGCCGGTGATCCAGGACGGCGCACTCACGCTCGCCGACAGCAACGCCATCCTCACCTACCTGGCGCTGCGCTACGACACGAGCGGCCAGTGGTTGCCGCGCGACCCGGTCGGCGCCGCGCTGGTGCAACGCTGGCTCTCGCAGGCTGCAGGTTCGCTGGTCAACGGCCCCGGCAACGCACGCGTCAACGTGCTCTTTCAACGCCCGCAAGACCCGCGCTGCGCTGACATCGCAGCCAACTTGTTCAAGCGCGTGGACGATCACCTCGCCACGCAGGCTTACCTCGTGGGTGAGCAGCCGACCATCGCCGACATCGCCATGTACGCCTACACCGCACACGCGCCAGAAGGTGGTGTGTCGCTGCAAGCCTATGCCCACCTGCGCGCCTGGTTGCAGCGCATCGAAGCCCTGCCCGGTTTTGTTGGCATGGTGCGCAGCCCGGCCTTGGTATGAGCAGCACCGTGCACCAGGGTGAACGCGCGCTGCAGCAGCGCCTCGGTGTGCACGAACGCATGGCCGAGGTGATGGGCCAGGTGGTGCGCAACGCCATGCCGGCGCAGCACATCGAGCTGTTCGAAAAGCTGCCCACGCTGCTCGTGGGTGGGCTCGACACGCAGCGCCGCCCGTGGGCGACCGTGCTGAGCGGCTGGCCCGGCTTCATGCACGCACCCGACGCGCAGCACCTGCGCGTCGAGGCCCTGCCCCAGGCCGGCGACCCGCTCTCGCTGCAAATCAACATGCCGCTGGGCCTGCTGGCGCTGGAGCCACAGACACGGCGTCGCAACCGTCTGAACGGCACCCTGGTGGCACTCGATTCGCACGGCTTCACGCTGCAGGTCGACCAGAGTTTCGGCAACTGCCCGAAGTACATCCAGGCGCGGGTGCCCCGTTGGGTCCAACGAGACAAGCCTGCACTCGCGAAGGCCGAGTCGGCACGACTCAGCGCGGCCGCACTGCAACTTGTGCGCGGCGCCGACACGCTCTTCATCGCATCGGCCACCCCACACGCCCGCGGCCACGCAGGCGCGGAGGGTGTGGACGTGTCGCACCGCGGCGGCCTGCCCGGCTTCGTGCGCGTGACACAGCACGACGATGGCCCGACCGTGCTGCACATCCCCGACTACCGTGGCAACCAGTTCTTCAACACGCTGGGCAACCTGCTGCTGAACCCACGCGCCGGTCTGCTGTTCATCGACCATCACAGCGGCGACCTGCTGCAACTCACCGGTGATGCCGCACTGCAGTGGGACAACGCCGAGGGCCGCGAGATCCGCTTCACCGTCGACAGCGGCGTGTGGCGCGCTGGCGCACTTCCGCTGGAATGGTCGGCGCCGGAGTTCTCGCCCCACCTCACCGGGTGAGCGTGGGGCGTGACACCCACGCGACTGTCAGGGTCGCACCCAGGCGCTAGCCTCGCGGGTTCACACCCACTCAGGAGACCGCGCCATGGACACCAGCCAACTCTTTTCGCTCAAAGGCCGTACCGCCCTCGTCACCGGCGGCTCGCGTGGCATCGGCCGCATGATCGCGGAAGGTTTTCTGGCGCAAGGCGCGCGTGTCTACATCTCGGCACGCAAGGCCGACGCCTGCGACCAGACGGCGAAAGAGCTGTCGGCCATCGGCCCGTGTTTTTCGCTGCCGGCCGACGTGTCCAGCCTGTCCGGCGTGCAAGGCCTGGTCGATGCTTTCTCCAAGCGCGAGACGCAGCTCGACATCCTGGTCAACAACGCCGGCGCCGCCTGGGGTGCCGACTTCGACGAGTTCCCCGAGAGCGGCTGGGACAAGGTGGTCAACCTCAACATGAAGACCCCCTTCTTCCTGACGCAGGCGCTCAAGCCCCTGCTCGCCAAGGCCGGCGAAAAGCAGCCCGCCAAGGTGATCAACATCGCCTCGATCGATGGCATCGCCGTCAACCCGATGGAGACGTATTCGTACGCCGCCAGCAAGGCCGGCCTGATCCACCTCACCAAGCGAATGGCCACGCACCTGATCCAGCACAACATCGTCACCTCGGCAATAGCCCCGGGCGCCTTTGCGTCGGAGATGAACCGCGCCGCGCGTGACCAGGCCGAAGCCGTGGCCGCGCGCATCCCGGCCAAGCGCATCGGCGTCGATGAAGACATGGCCGGCGCGGCCATCTTCCTGGCCTCGCGGGCCGGCGATTACGTGGTCGGCAACACCTTGATTGTGGACGGCGGGGTCACGCTCGGTCGCTGAAGCGGTATGAGCATTTGCAAGTGGCGTTCCCTCAGGGGAACCCCAGCTTGCAGAAAATCCGGTATGTTCCTAGGATGGTCATCACTTGCCCCGCGGCAGGTGGCGCCAAGGTGCCTGCATGGAAAAACGCTTGCCGCAGTTTCACGGCCGCTGACCCGCATAAAACCAACAGGAGACACCCCATGGATTTCGGCTTCACCCCCAAGATGACCGAGTGGCAAACGCGCCTGATGGAGTTCGTCACCCAACACGTCGTGCCCGCCGAGCCGCTGTTCCGCAAGGAAATGGAAATCAACCGCGCCAAGGGCAACCAGTGGAACCCGACGCACGAGGTGATGGACGGCTTGAAAGCCAAGGCCAAAGCCGCAGGCCTGTGGAACATGTTCCTGCCTGCGTCGCAACTCGGTGCCGGTTTGAGCAACGTCGAGTACGCGCCGCTGTGCGAAATCATGGGCCGCTACCCGCTGACCAGCGAGTCGATGAACTGCTCGGCCCCCGACACCGGCAACATGGAACTGCTCGAGCGCTACGGCACCGCGGCGCACAAGGAGAAGTGGCTCAAGCCGCTGCTGGCCGGCGAGATCCGCTCGGGCTTTGCGATGACCGAGCCCGACGTGGCGTCGAGCGACGCCACCAACATCCAGTCGCGCATCGTGCGCGACGGCGACCACTACGTCATCAACGGCCGCAAGTGGTGGACGTCGGGCGCGCCCGACCCGCGCTGCAAGGTGCTGATCTTCATGGGCAAGACCGGCACGGTCGACGACCCGAGCCCGCACAAGCAGCAGTCGATGATCATCGTGCCGATGGACACGCCCGGGGTGAAGGTCGAGCGCTGGTTGTCGGTTTACGGCTACGACCACGCGCCGCACGGCCACGCCGAGATCAGCTTCACCGACGTGCGTGTGCCGGCCGACCATTTGCTGCTCGGCGAAGGCCGCGGCTTCGAGATCGCCCAAGGTCGCCTCGGCCCGGGCCGCATCCACCACTGCATGCGCCTGATCGGCGGCGCCGAGCGTGCGCTGGAGCTGATGTGCAAACGCGCGCTCACGCGCAAGCCCTTCGGCAAACTGCTATCTGACCAGGGCGTGTGGCGCGAGCGCATTGCGCATTCGCGCATCCTCATCGACCAGGCGCGCCTGCTCACCATGAACGCCGCTTATGCGATGGACACCAAGGGCAACAAGGGCGCACGCAACGAGATCGCGATGATCAAGGTGGCCGCGCCGCAGATGGCCTGCCAGGTGATCGACTGGGCGATCCAGATCCACGGCGGTGCCGGCGTGTCGCAAGACACGCCGCTCGCCGCGGCCTACACCAGCGCACGCACCATCCGCTTTGCCGACGGCCCCGACGAGGTTCACTTGAACGCCATCGGCAAGACGGAGCTGGCCAAGTACATGGCCCCCAAAACGAAGGCTTGAGAAGAGCCCCACCCTCCCCGAGGCGCACCACCATGTCTGACCGTCACTTCGCCTTCTGGCCCGAACACGCGCCGCGCCACCTGCACGTGCCCGAGACCAACCTGTACTACAACGTCGAGGTCTCGGCGGCTCGCTTCCCGAAGAAGCCGTTCCTGATCTTCTACGACACGCCGATCACCTTCTCGCAGTTCAAGCAAGAGACCGAAGACCTGGCGGGCTACCTTGAGCAGGTGTGTGGTGTGAAAAAGGGCGACCGCGTGTTGCTCTACATGCAGAACAGCCCGCAGTTCATGATCGGCTACTACGCCATCTTGCGGGCCAACGCGGTGGTGGTGCCGGTGAACCCGATGAACCTCACGGGCGAGCTCAAGCACTACGTGAGCGACGCCGACGCCAAGGTGGCGCTGGTCTCGCAAGAGCTCTACCCGCGCATGAAGCCGATGCTCAACCCGGGCGGTGATGAGAGCAGTCTCGACCACATCGTGGTGGCGGCCTACAGCGATTACCTGCGCCAGCCGACCACCCTCAACGTGCCCGATTTCGTGGCTGCGCCACGCGTTCGCATCGAAGGCGCGGGCGTCTCGATGTGGGCCGATGCGATGGCGCGCCAGCTCACCCCCGGCCCGCTCACCGCCGGCCCCGACGACCTGTGCGTGATGCCGTACACCTCGGGAACCACCGGCCACCCCAAGGGCTGCATGCACACCCACCGCACCACCATGTACAACACCGTGTCGGGCGGCGTGTGGGGCCAGGGCAACCAGGGCACGGTGAGCATGGCGGTGCTGCCGCTGTTCCACGTGACCGGCATGCAGGGCGTCATGAATGGCGTGATCTTCGGTGGATCCACCGTCGTGCTGCTGCCGCGCTGGGACCGCGACGCCGCCGCCGAGTGCGTGCAGCGCTACCGCATCACCGGCCTCGGGCTCATCACCGCGATGGTGGTCGACTTCGTCTCCAACCCCAAGCTCGACCAGTACGACCTCACGAGCCTGCGCCGCATCGGCGGTGGTGGCGCGGCCATGCCGCAGGCGGTGGCAGACATCCTGGAGAAAAAACTCGGCCTCAAATATGGCGAGGGGTATGGCATGTCGGAGACCAACGCCGCCACCCACATGAACCCACCCGACCGCTCGAAGAAGCAGTGCCTGGGCGTGCCGGTGTTCGACGTCGACGCCCGCGTGGTCGACCCCCACACGCTGCAGGAGCTGCCGCCCGGCGAGACCGGCGAGATCATCGTCAGCGGCCCGCAGGTGATGGTGGGCTACTGGAAAAACCCCGACGCCACACGCGACGCGTTCGTCGAGATCGACGGCAAACGTTTCCTGCGCACCGGCGACCTCGGGCAGACCGACGCCGAGGGCTACTTCTTCTTCGTAGACCGCCTGAAACGCATGATCAACGCGGCCGGCTTCAAGGTCTGGCCGGCCGAGGTGGAAGCCTTGCTGTACCAGCACACTGCCGTTCAAGAGGCCTGCATCATTGCGGCCAAGGATGCGAAACGCGGCGAGACCGTCAAGGCCTTCGTGGTGCTCAAGAAAGACCAGGCCGGCAAGGTGAGCGAGCAAGAGATCATCGATTGGTCGCACGCCAACATGGCGGCCTACAAGATTCCGCGCATCGTCGAGTTCGTCGAGGCCTTGCCCAAATCGGGCACGGGCAAGGTGATGTGGCGCGAACTGCAGGAGAAAGAGAACGCACGAGCCGCGGCCGCCTGAGCGGAGCGCTCGTCACGCCGCAACCAATGAAACAAAGCGCGGGTGCTTTGAAACTCGCGCAAAACGGCAAGCCGCCACAGTCACGCTCAGTGCAAGCCTGATCGGAGACGCCATGAGCGACGCCCTGTTTCTGCCCCGCGAACTGTTTTCACCCGCCCAGCCCAAGCCGGCCCTGCAGCCAACCGCCCAGCCGCGCCGCGATGCCCATTTCGCCAGCGGCGAGGCCGTGGCCGCCGACCTGCTGAAAGGTTTGCCCCCGATGAGCACGCTGGCCGCCG
>JACMKJ010000490.1 GCA_014380155.1 Rhizobacter sp.
CACCGGAGCCACCGCCGCCGTGGGCGGCGCGGGCGCGCTGCTGGCCAGCGGCGAGGCCTACGCGCTGCCGGTTCCGGTGAGTTTCACGCCCGTGCGCGTGCCGTTCCCGCTGTCCATCTTCACGACGAACAACAACTGGCTGCCCACCGGCCTCAATGGCGTGGGCATGACCATCGCCTCGGTGGAAACCGGCGGCCCGCCCGTCGAGCTGCCGAGCTACACCGTGATCGACGACGTGGTCGTGGCGCCCGAGTTCGAGCGCTACGTCATCAGCGCCTGGGGCGACCGGCCGTTTGCCGATGCCAACCAGTACGTCGGCTTCAACGCCGACTACACCGGCTACATCCCGCTGTCGGGCACCAACGAAGGCCTGCTCTGGACCAACCACGAGTACGTGTCGTACCCGTTCTCCGAGATCTGCCCCGAGTCGGCCATCAACACGCCGCCCGGCAACAACGTGTTCCAGCGTGTGATCGGCTTCGCACTGCCCACCACCAAGACCACCGAGTACATGGGCGAGTGCCTGTACAACGTGGGCGGCTCGATCCTGCGCATTCGCCGTGTCACGCGCGGTGGGCGCTTCGGTGTGGTCAACGGCCACGCCGACAACCGCCGCCTGCATGGCCTGTCGGGCCTGGCGGTCAACAGCACCCGTACCGACGCCTACTACACCACCGGCCGAACCACCACACAGTACGCCACGGTCACCGCATGGGGTGCACTCCCGCACCAGGCGGGCGACAACAACTACCTCGAAGGCACCGGCCCGGCCGCCACGCAAGTGTTCCCCTTGAGCAGCGACACGCTGGGCAACAAGATCATCGGCACCTTGGGCAACTGCTCGGGTGGCACCACCGCCTGGGGCACGATCCTGTCGTGCGAAGAAAACTTCCAGGCCGACGCCAGCCTGTTCTACCTGGGCGTGACCGAAGCCGTGCGCCCAGACGGCACGCAGACCGGCTACGTTTCCAGCGGTACCCAAACTGAAACCGGCAGCCGCACTGCGGGCGCCGAATTCGGCCTGGTCGGTGAGAAGTACGGCTGGGTGGTCGAGGTCGACGTGAAGAACCCCGCGGTGCGCGCCAAGAAACACACCGCGCTGGGCCGCTTCCGCCATGAAAACGTGGCCTTGCGTGCCGATGCCGGCCAGCGCCTGGCGGCCTACATGGGCGACGACCGCCGTGGCGGCCACGTGTGGAAATTTGTCAGCGACGGCGTGGTGAGCAACGTCACCAGCCCTGCCAACAGCAGCCTGTTCGAGAGCGGCACCTTGTACGTGGCGCAGTTCAACGCCAACGGCACCGGCAACTGGATCCCGCTGCTGATGAGCACGCCGACCAACCCGAACTCGCCCACTGCCATTTCGTCGGTTCAGTTTGCCAACGAAGGTGTGCGTGACCGCAACGGCCTGGTCAACCTGCCGCGCCGCAACGGCGTGGCCGGCCAGACGGTGGATGGCGGCTTCTTTGCCTGCAGCACGCTCAACGAAGCCACCGCGCTCGGCGGCTACCAGGGCCGCACGCTGGCCGACTTCTACACCAGCCAAGGCGCCATCCTGTGCGACGCCTTCGCAGCGGCCAACCTGGTCGGCGGCACACCAGCCGCTCGCCCCGAAGACGTGGAAGTGCACCCCAAGACCAAGGAGGTCTTCATCGCCTTCACCGACGGCGCTGCGGGCAGCGACGGTTATGCCGACTCGCGCATCTTCACGGTCAGCAAATACAACACCGGTATCGCCACCGAGCAACAAAGCGGGGGCCTGTACAAGATCGTGGAGTCGGGCAACGACGGCGCCGCCACCACCTTCACCTGGACGCGCTTCCTGCAAGGTGGTGAAGCCGGTGCCGCCAACGGCGCGGGTTTCGCCAACCTCGACAACCTGGCTTTCGACGCCAAGGCCAACGTGTGGGGCGTGATGGACATGTCCACCAACCTGCACAACGGCATCGGCCTCGGTCTGGCTGCTGCACCGACCACCATCAACCACGCACTGGCGGGCTCGAGCGCGTCGTCGAACCTGGTGGGTGTCTACGGCAACAACTGGTTGTTCTGCATCCCGACCGAAGGCCCGGACGCTGGCAAGCAGCTGCCGTTTGCCATCGGCCCGACCCGTGCCGAGATGACCGGCCCAACCTTCGTGGGCGACCACCTGATCCTGGCCATCCAGCACCCGGGCGAAAACGCGCCGATCGATGCACAAAACACCGGCCCGCGCACGCGCTCGATCGAGATGCTGTCGCTCAACGGCACGAGCCTGTTCACGCAGACCCGCACCGTGCCTTTTGGCAGCCAGTGGCCGAGCAACACCATCGCGGGCAACACCTCGGGCATCCCCAAGCCGGCCGTGATCGGCATTCGCCGCAAGAACGGCGGCTCGTTCATTTGAGCCCGCGGCCACGACCCATCACAAAACAGTCAGGAGAAACTCAAATGAAAAATCGGATTGCAGCGGCGGCTCTGCTGCTGGCCATGACGGGTGCGGCGCAAGCCGCCATGGTCACCCTCACCAACGAGTACCGCGTCGACTTCGCGAGCAACACCGTCGACTACGCGACCGGCCTGCCCACCGGTTCGTCGTTCCTGGTGAGCGCGACCTTCGACGACGTGAACCTGGTCGACAACCAGCTGAGCATCGCCCCCGGTTCGCCGACCGACAGCTTCACGCTGAACTTCGGCAACTACAGCTTCAACGCGGCAAGCGACAACTTCGGCGGCCCGCTGATCCAGACCAGCAGCACGCCCTCGGGGCTCGTGTTCTCGGGGCTGTTGTTCGAGACCCTGTTCAACATCGCCACCGGCCCGGGCACGGGTGAGTACCTGCTGAGCTTCTCGGGCAACAGCTTCCAGCTCACGCCGTCGGGCAACACCGCCGACTTCGTGAGCAGCGGCAGCGTGCAAGTGGTGCCGTTGCCCGCCGTGCTGCCCCTGCTGCTGGCTGGCCTCGGCTTCTTCGGTGTGATCGGCCGGCGCAACAAGCGCTGAGCCACCCCCGTCATTCCCGCCTTCGCGGGAATGACGACGCGTTGAATTGAACTCGGGAACCCGCATGACGAATCGGTGGCAAACAGGGTGTGCGGCGCTGCTGGCGGCGCTGAGTTGCATGGTGAGTGGCCCTGCTGCCGCCTCAACCTCAGGTGTCGTGATCAGCCAGGTCTACGGCGGCGGCGGCAATGCCACCGCGCCGTACCTGAACGATTTCGTCGAGCTTTACAACGCTGGCGCGGCGCCGGTGTCGATTGCCGGCTGGTCGGTGCAATACACCTCGGCCGCCGGCACCAGCTGGGGCAGCCAGAAGGTCAACCTCAGCGGGTCGATCTCGCCGGGCCAGTATCTGCTGGTCCAGCTGGGCAGCGGCGGTGGCACGGGCGTGGCCCTGCCCACGGCTGACTTCAGCGGCACGTTCAACATGAGCGCCACCGCAGGCAAGGTGGCCCTGGTGAGCAGCACCACGTCGTTGACGGCGGTCACCTGTCCGACTGACGCCACCCTCGTCGATCTCGTGGGGTTTGGCGGCACGGCCAATTGCTCCGAGACCGCCGCCACACCCGCGCCATCGAACACCAACGCGGTGCTGCGCGCAGCCGGCGGTTGCACCGATGCCAACAACAACAGCACCGATTTCGCCACCGGCGCGCCGACCCCGCGTAACGCGGCCTCCCCGCCGGGCAGCTGCGGCGTCGTGGCGCAGCCCGTCGTGCCCTTGTGCCCCTCTACGCTGAACGTGGCCACCGGTGCGGCGCTCGATTTTGGCTTGTCGGCCAGTGACGCCGACAGCATCGTGAACACTGCCACCTTCCAAAGTGGCAACGCCCCCGGCATGAGCCTCACCGCGTTCAACGCGGCCAGTGGCAACGGCGCGAGCGCCAGCGTGCGCCTGAGTTTGGCCAACACGCTCGCCGCCGGCAGCTACCCGGTGGTCGTGAACTTCAGCAACAACGCCAGCCAGAGCGCCACCTGCACCATCAACCTCAGCGTGGCCGCGGTGTCGCCCACCTTCACGCCGATCTACAGCATTCAAGGCAGCGGCACGACCAGCGGCCTGCTGGGCACACGTACCACGCGCGGCGTGGTGACGCAGGTCAACAACAACGGCTACTACATCCAGGACGCTTTGGGCGACGGCAACGCCGCCACCTCCGACGGCATCTTCGTGTTCACCGGCGCAGCGCCCTTCGTGTCGCCCGGCCAGGTGGTGCAGATCACCGGCACGGTGACCGAGTTCAACACCGGCGCTGCGACCAACGCACTCACCGTCGCCAACCCGGTGACCGAGTTCGCCAACCTCACGAACACGGTGTACACCGGCAGCGGCAGCATCACGCCGACGGTCATCACGTTCCCGATTGCCGCGCAAGGCGACTTGGAGCGCTATGAAGGCATGCTGGTGCAGATCAACACGCCGCTCACGGCCTCGCAAAACTTCTTCCAGGGGCGTTATGGCCAGGTCACTCTGTCGGCCAACGGGCGCTTGATCAAGCCGACCAACCTCTACCGGCCCGGCACGGCGCTGGCCCTCAGCCAGCAAGACCTGAACGCGCGCAGCAGCCTGATGCTCGACGACGGCAGCAGCCTGCAAAACCCCAACCCCACCCCCTACATCGGCGCCGACAACACGCTGCGCGCAGGCGACACGCTGCCGAGCGGCCTCACCGGCGTGATCGACTACGGCCTCGCGACCAACATCAACACCGGTCTGGCGATGTACCGCATCCACCCGGCCACGCCGCCGGCGTTCATCCGCAGCAACGCACGCACGGCCACGCCGCCCGCAGTGGGCGGCAACGTGAAGGTGGCGAGCTTCAACGTGCTCAACTTCTTCACCACCTTCACCAACGGCAACACCGCCGGCGGCCTCACCGGCCAGGTCTGCACCCAGGGCAGCGACACGCCCAGCGCCTCGCTGTGCCGTGGTGCCGGCAACCTCGCCGAGTTCTTGCGCCAGCGCGCCAAGATCGTGCAGGCCATGGCCGCCATCAACGCCGACGTGTTCGGCCTGATGGAGATCCAGAACAACGGCACCGTGGCGGCGCAAAACCTGGCTGACGCACTCAACGCCGTGGTGGGCGCCAACACCTATGCGGTGGTGCCCACCCCGCCCACGACCGGCACCGACGCGATCCGTGTGGCCATGCTCTACAAGCCCGGCACGCTCAACCTCTCGGGTGCGTCGATGAGCGATGCCAGCGCGGTTCACAACCGGCCGCCGTATGCCCAAACCTTCGCGGCGGCGAGCAACGGCCAGAAGTTCAGCGTGGTGGTGAACCACTTCAAGTCGAAAGGCAGCTGCCCGAGCGGAGGTGTCGACGACGACCAGGGCGACGGCCAGGGCTGCTGGAACGAGCTGCGCAAGCAGCAGTCGACCGCCTTGCTGGCGTTCATCGGCACGGTGCAGTCGGCCGCCGCCGACAATGACGTGATCGTGATCGGCGACCTCAACGCCTATGGTGTCGAAGACCCGATCGATGTGCTGACCACCGCCGGCCTGGTGAACCAGATTTCGCTGGCCGACCCGTCGAGCTACTCGTATGTGTTCGACGGCGAAGCCGGCTACCTCGACCACGCGCTGGCCACACCCAGCCTGTCGTCGCAAGTGGCGGGCACGGTGCACTGGCACATCAATGCCGACGAGCCGTCGATCATCGATTACAACGAAGAGTTCAAGCAGCCGGCGTGCCCCACCTGCGGGCCTGACTACTACAGTGCCAGCCCCTACCGTGCGTCTGACCATGACCCGGTGATCATCGGCCTGAACCTGGCGGGCGCTGCCGCGCAAACCATCAGCTTTGCCACGCCGGCCAACCGCGCGCTGAACTCGGGCAACTTCGTCGTCACGGCCACCGCCACCTCGGGCCTGGCGGTGAGCTTCAGCTCGGGCACGTTGGCGGTGTGCACGGTCACCACCGGCGGCACGGTCTCGCTGGTTGCCACCGGCACCTGCACGCTGCACGCCAACCAGGCCGGCAACGCGAGCTTCGCGGCGGCGCCCACCGTCAGCCGCAGCTTCAGCGTGACGGCCGCCGTGCCGGCGCAGAGCATCAGCTTCGCACCGCTGCCCAACCGTCCGCTCGATGGTGGCAGCTTCACGCTCGCGGCCACCGCCAGCTCGGGCCTGGCCGTGAGCTACAGCAGCCTCACGCTGGCGGTGTGCACGGTCGCGGGCAACAGCGTCACCCTGCTGGCCATCGGCGTGTGCACGGTGGCGGCAGACCAGAGCGGCGTGCCGGGCTACCAGCCCGCGCCGCAGGTCACGCAGTCGTTCACCGTCACGGCGGCGGGCGGCGGCGATGCCGATGTGCCCACCTTGCCCGAGTGGGCGACGATTCTGATGGCCATGTTCCTGCTGAGCGTGGGCATCGCACGCAAGAACAAGAACAAGGGCCGCTGAGGCCACAACCGAGAGCACGCCATGATGAAAAAACTCATTTCCATCCCCTTGGCCTTGAGCCTGATCGGCGCCGCGGCCGTGGCCAACGCGGCCATCGTGATCGGCTCGGCCGGCCAGGGCTACACGCAAAACTTCGACTCGCTGGCGAACACCGGCACCACGGCCACCTGGGCCAACGACACCACGCTCGTAGGCTGGAGCCTCTTCAGGCAGCCCGCGCCGGGCACGGCCATCACGGCCTACAACGTGGGCAATGGCAGCGGCAACGGCGGTTCGTTCTACAGCTTCGGCAGCACCGCCAGCGGTGACCGCGCACTCGGCGGCCTGGGCTCGGGCGGCGCCTACTTCGGCGCACCGGCAAGCGGTGCGGTCGCCGGCTGGGTTGCGGCGGAATTCAGAAACGACAGCGGGCAAAGCCTTTCCGGCTTCAGCCTCAGCTTCAACGGCGAGCAGTGGCGCAACGGGGGCAACACCTCGGCGCAGACCCTGGCCTTCGAGTACGGCTTTGGCAGCAGCTTCGCCAGCGTGAGCGGCTGGGTCTCGCCAGGAGGGCTGTTCGACTGGAGTTCGCTGGTGAACGGCAGCACCGCCGCCGCGGTGGACGGCAACGCCGCTGGGCTGGTGGCCGGGCGCGGCGGTGTGGTCAACACCACGTGGAACGCGAGCGAGACGCTGTGGGTGCGCTGGGCCGAAGTCAACGACGTGGGCAACGACCACGGCCTGGCCATCGACAACCTCAGCTTTGCCGCCGGTGAGGCGCTGCCGTCGGCCGTGCCGCTGCCAGCACCGTTTGCGCTCATCGCCGCTGGCCTGGGCGTGCTGGGCTGGCTCAGCCGTTACCGCCAGCCAAGCTGAGCGGGGCTGAAGGGCGGCGAATGCCGCGCCACACCAGAAAGCTCGCAAGCATCAACACCCCCCATTCGGGCAGGGTAGGAACGTCGGCGTTGCTGGCAGACAGCGAAGCCGCCGCTGCCTGAAGGTTCAAGCCAGGGCTGCTCGAGCCGCTGCGTGGGTCGGTGAGTGCCGTGCCGGTGGCGCCGAGCTGCGCTTCGACGGTCGCGAGCGTTCGGTCCGGGAAGGCCGCCCGCAACACGGCCAATGCGCCCGCTACGTGCGGCGCGGCCTGCGAGGTGCCGCCGAAGGTGAAGCCGCCTGCGGTGATCAACGCGCCCGGGGCGAGCAGGCTGAGGTAGCTCGCGCTGTTGGAGAAACAGGCCACCTGGTTGGCGGCGGTGCTGAGGTCGGTGCACTGCGTGGGCTGACCAGCCGACCAGGTGCGGTCGCCCAAGGCACCGTCGTACACCGCGCCGACCGAGATCGCGCCCGGCGTGCAGGCAGGCCGGCTCAGGCCCAGGCTGAAGCTGCCGTTGTTGTAGGCGTTGTTGCCGGCCGCGATGACCACGCTCATGTCGGCGTTGCGTGCGTTCGTGATGGCGGTGGCAAACGGGTTGCCGAGGGCGTCACCGCAGGGTGCCGTCTGGTGCGTTCCGTCGCCCAGGCTCATGTTGATGGCAACGATGTTGAGGCTCTCGCGCTGCGCGATGGCCCAGTTGATGGCGTTGAGGATGCTTGAGGTGAGCGCCCCCGATGCGCCGAACACATCGAGGCTCGCCACGCGCGCATCGGGCGCCACGCCGATGACGATGGCCGCCACGTTGCTGCCGTGCGCGCTGCCCGGGTTCGGGTTGGCGACGAAGGTCTGCACGGCTGCGATGCGGCAGCTCGCAGGCGTGGCCACGGCGGTGCAGCCGCCAAAGTCAGGGTGCGTGAGGTTGATGCCGTCGTCGATCACTGCCACCGTGCTGCCGGCGCCGCGCAAGCCGGCGCTGCCCACGACGGGCTGCGCCATCAGCGGCAGGCTCTGGACGAGTGCGTGCTGGTACAGGCGGTCGGGGTGCACGGCGCGCACGCCGGGCCGCGCGGCCAGGGCGCGCAGTGCGGCTTCAGTGCGCAGCCGCTTGAAGCTCATGGGCAGGTGGCTGTAGTCGAGCGTGGCCTCGATGTCGGCGCGCTGCAGCGGGCGCAGCACACGGTCTTTGAGCGCGCGGTAGCGCTCTGGCAGCTGGGGGCGTGCGCGCAGGTCGACGTCGCTCGCATCGAGCTCGACGATGACCCCCACGCTTCGGCCTGCACGCAGTGGCGACAGCAACTCTTCGGGCACGGGCGCGGCGCCTGCCGCTTGCGTCGTGGCCGCCAGCAGCGCGGCGAGTGTGGCCAGCCCGAGCGGTTTCACGGCCGCGTCGTGGCGCGTTGCGCCCGCGCGATGGAGAGGGTGGCGGCGATCAAACCGAGCGCCAGCCGCCCGCCGCCGTTGAGAAAGGTGTTCCACCACAGCAGCGGCGAGGCGCGGCCGGGTTCGTACAGCTTGATCTGTGCGTCCCACAACCAGGCGGCCAGCGAGAAGGGCGTGTCGACGAGCAACACCAAGGTCACCAGCATGCTCGCGATGACCAGGCGCAACCCCATCTCGCTCCAGCGCGCGGGCCAGGCGAGCACCAGCACCAGCGCCACCAGCAGTGGCTGCAACGCGGTGCCCACCGTGGTGCCCACCATCATCACCTGCGTGCCGTCGGGCACGATGGCCTGGCCGCCGAGAAACAGCGAGCGGTCCAGCACCGCCAGCGCGCCGATGGACACGTTCTTGCGTTCTTCGAGCAGCTCTAAGCGCACGATCTTGAAATCGTCGGCCACGAAGCTGAGCGGGGCAGACAGCAAGGGCAGCAGCAGCTTCGCGGCGTCACGTGCATACAGATGCGCTGCGCCCAGCACCACCAGGGTGGCCAGCACCACACGCCAGACGAGGTGCCGGTTCATGCCGGGGCAGGCGATCCACTGCCCTGCGAGCCGGCATGCACAAGCCACAGGTGGAAGAACAGGCCGGTCAGCACCACCATCAGCAAAGGCGCTGCGGCGGTGTGCAGCAGGTCGAACAAACTCGCGTCGGCGCGGAACGCATAAAACAAAGCCACGATGCGCAGCTGGTTGAGCACGAACACCCACACCAGACCCGCCAACAGGCCAGTTGCGCGCGCGCGCATCGACATCGGAAAAACCAGCAAGGCAGCAGTGAGCAGAAACACCGCGTCGGTGCCCTCGCAGCCAAACAGCACGTTCAGGCCACCGCCGGGTGCGGTGATGCGCGCGCCCTTGGCCACGGCGTTCACCTCGGGTGTCAACTGGTTGATGAGCAAGGTGGCGCTGCTCACCGTGAGCTGGTGCACCCACAGCCGCTCGAGCCAGCTGCCACGCGCGGCCTCCCAGCCGGTTTGCAAGGCCATGAAAACGAGCACGAAGGCGAAGGCGCGCAACAGCAGGCCCCATAGCGCGCGCGACTTGGGTTTCTCTTCAGGCGTGGTGTTGTCCATGGTTCGCAACACCTTAGCGGCCGTCTGTGACAAATCGACCGATGAGCAACGGCGCCACCCCAAAGGGATCATGACGACGCTCGTGCATGCCCTGTGTGCTGTCACATCGTTTGCGCACCATCCACGTCATTCAAGGAGTGCAATCGTGGGTGCGAAGCGAAGCTGGAAACGTGCAGTCGGCCTGGCTGCGGTGGTGGCGGTGACCTGCGGTGCGCTGCAGGCTGCCACGCCGAGCTTCGACAAAGCCGTCGCCAAGGGCCTGTCTTCGGCCGCGCGTGAAGCACGTTTGCAAACGCCGAAGCCGCGTGCAGCCCTGGGGCTCGGGTCGACCAGCTCGTCAACCACGCGCACCGCCAGAGCCTCTGGTGACACCCTGCGCTCCGCCTTGCCAGACCCCGCTCAGGCCGAGCCGATCCTCGAGCCTTGGTCGCTGCTGGCCGGCGCGCTCGGTGTGGCGCTCTTCGTCGCCGGGCGTCGCCGGGCCGACTGAGGTTGCGCAGCCCGCTGCAAGCGGGCCGCTGCGATCGTGGTGCCGCGACCGCTCTCTCTTACTTCTGCGCCAACAGCTTGCGCGCTTCGTCCAGGTTGGGCAGGGCGGCCTTGCTGTCGATGGCCTTCTTCAAGTGAGTCTGGGCGCGCGTGATGTCGCCCTTCTTGTGCAGGGCCATGCCGAGATGCAACTGGTACAGCGCACCCTCGGGT
The DNA here is from genome assembly GCA_014380155.1 of Rhizobacter sp. Taxonomy (GTDB): domain Bacteria; phylum Pseudomonadota; class Gammaproteobacteria; order Burkholderiales; family Burkholderiaceae_C; genus Rhizobacter. The sequence continues at coordinate 10,453 of JACMKJ010000490.1, forward strand.
GAGCGTTGCACTGCACGATCGAGCACCGACACCGCGTCGTCGTACTGGCCCAGCTTGTAGTGCGTCCAGCCCAGGGTGTCGAGGTAGCCAGGGTTCAACGAACCCTTGAAACCCCGCGTCAGCGTCAGCGCGCGTTCCAGGCTGGCTTTGTCGCCCTTGGTTTCGGCCAGCAGGTAAGCGAGGTTGTTGGCATAGGCCTCGTCATCGGGCGAGCGCTTGTGCACGGTTTCATACA
>JACMKJ010000491.1 GCA_014380155.1 Rhizobacter sp.
CCCCTGCTGGAAGTGGTGATGGCCAAGGCCGACCAGAACCAGTCCAAGGCGGCCGAGTGGCTGGGCCTGAACCGCAACACCTTGCGCAAGAAGCTCCTCGAACACAAATTGCTCAAGCCATGAACGCACTCATTTCCGTTTCCGACAAGACCGGCGTCGCCGATTTCGCGCGCGCGCTGCACTCGCTGGGCATCCGCCTTCTGTCCACCGGCGGCACCGCCAAGCTGCTGGCCGACGCCGGCCTGCCCGTCACCGAGGTGGCCGACCACACGGGCTTCCCCGAGATGCTCGACGGCCGCGTGAAGACGCTGCACCCCACCATCCACGGTGGCCTGCTGGCGCGGCGCGACCTGCCCGAGCACATGGCAGCCATCCAGCAGCACAAGATCTCGACCATCGACATCCTGTGCGTGAACCTCTACCCGTTCGAGGCCACCGTCGCCAAGCCGGGCTGCACGCTCGAAGACGCCATCGAGAACATCGACATCGGCGGCCCGGCCATGGTGCGCTCTGCGGCCAAGAACTGGAAAGACGTCGCGGTGTTGACCGACGCTTCTCAGTACGCGCAGGTGCTGAGTGAGCTGAAGGCGAACCAGAGGGTCAGCAAGGAAACCAAGTTCGCGCTGTCTGTCGCGGCCTTCAACCGCATCTCGAACTACGACGCCGCCATCAGCGACTACCTGTCGTCGCTGCAGGCCGATGGCACACGCTCCGAATACCCGGCACAGAGCAACGCGCGCTTCGTCAAGCTGCAAGACCTGCGCTACGGCGAGAACCCGCATCAGACTGCGGCCTACTACCGTGACCTGTTCCCCGCGCCCGGCTCGCTCGTCACCGGCAAGCAGCTGCAAGGCAAGGAACTCTCGTACAACAACATCGCCGACGCCGATGCGGCGTGGGAGTGTGTGAAGTCGTTCAACAAGAACGTCGCACCCGCGGCCTGCGTGATCGTCAAACACGCCAACCCCTGCGGCGTGGCGCTCGGCGCCAACGCGGGCGAGGCCTATGCCAAGGCCTTCAAGACCGACCCGACCTCGGCCTTCGGCGGCATCATCGCTTTCAACACCGAAGTCGACGCGGCCACCGCCGAGCAGGTGTCCAAGCAGTTCATGGAAGTGTTGATCGCTCCGGCCTTCACTCCCGAAGCACTGGCGATCTTCACGGCCAAGAAGAACGTGCGCGTGTTGCAGATTGCGTTGCCAAAGGGCGGCGCCACCGCGTGGGAGCAGGGCCGCAATGCCCAAGACGTGAAGCGCATCGGCTCGGGCCTCCTGATCCAGAGCGCTGACAACCACGAGCTGAAGCTGTCCGACCTCAAGGTCGTCACCAAGGCCCAGCCCACGCCGCAGCAGCTGCAAGACATGCTGTTCGCCTGGACAGTGGGCAAGTACGTGAAGAGCAACGCCATCGTGTTCTGCGCCGGCGGCATGACGCTGGGTGTCGGTGCGGGCCAGATGAGTCGGCTTGATTCGGCACGCATTGCCGGCATCAAGGCCGAGGCGGCCGGGCTGTCGTTGAAAGGCTCGGCGGTGGCGAGCGATGCCTTCTTCCCGTTCCGCGACACCTTGGACGAATTGGTGAAAGCCGGAGCGACGAGCGTGATCCACCCCGGGGGCAGCATGCGGGATGAAGAGGTGATCGGCGCAGCAAACGAGCACGGCATTGCCATGGTGCTGACGGGTGTTCGTCATTTCAGACACTGAAGGATGTCAGCCCCCCAGTCGCTTCGCTCCTGCCCCCATGGGGCGCCGTCCGGCTTGGGGCGGCCCGGCGCCGGACGCCCATGACGCGCCCCGAAGCGGCAGGCCTGCTGCTGGCTTTTCTGGCGCGCCTGATCACGGGCGCACAAGGGCATTGGTACGGCAGCCCGCCCAAGGCCGAGCAGCGCATCTACTTTGCCAACCACCAGAGCCACTTCGACTGGGTGCTGATCTGGGCCGCGCTGCCGCGCGACCTGCGCGCCCAAACACGGCCCATCGCCGCGCGTGACTACTGGACGGCCTCGCCGTTCAAACACTGGATCACCCGCGAGGTGTTCAACGCGGTCTACGTGAGCCGTGTTCGAACTGAAGACGAAGACCCACTGGAGCCCTTGGCCGAAGCGCTGCGCAACGGGGACTCGCTCGTCATCTTTCCCGAGGGCACACGCGGCAACAAAGGCGACCCGCAGGCCTTCAAGGCCGGGCTGTACCACCTGGCCGAGCAATTCCCGGAGGTGCAGCTGATCCCGACCTGGATCGACAACGTGCACCGGGTCATGCCCAAGGGCGAAGTGGTGCCGGTGCCCATCTTGTGTTCGGTCACCTTCGGCGCACCGATGCATCTGAAACCCGGCGAAGACAAGCGCGAGTTCCTCGCGCGCGCACGCGACGAAGTCATCGCGCTGAGCAAGGTGGCTGCCTGATGGGTGCCCTGCGACAACTCGCCGTCTCGCAGCAGATCGGCCTGCTGTTCGTCATCATTTTCGGCCTGCTGGCCATCGCCACGGCGGTGGCCTTCACACGCTCGCTACGCGACATGCCCAGCGACAAACAGGCGGCCTACGACGCGATGCTGCACGACCTGCGCGCGATGTGGATCGGCACGGTGCTGTTCTGGGTGTCATGGGTCTCGGGCGCTTTTGTCGCGACCCTGCTGTTCGCGGTGGTGTCGTTTCTCGCGTTGCGCGAGTTCATCACCCTCACCCACACCCGGCGCGGTGACCACCGCGCGCTGTTGGCCGCCTTTTTCGTGGTGACGCCGGTGCAGTACATGCTGGCGGGTGGGCAGTACTTCGACCTGTTCTCGGTCTTCATCCCCGTCTACGCCTTTGCAGCGCTGCCGTTTCTGGCCGCGCTGGGCAACGACCCGACGCGCTTTCTGGAGCGCACCGCCAAGATCCAGTGGGGCGTGATGGTCTGCGTGTACGGCATGAGCCACGCACCAGCGATCCTTTTGCTGGAGTTTCAGGACTACCAGGACCGTGGCGCCTTCCTCGTGCTCTATCTGGTGATGGTGGTGGCCGCTGCGCAGATCGTGCAACAGGCAGCCGGGCGCCGCATGCGCCGCCGGCCGGTGGCACGCCAGATCAGCCGCACCTTCTCGTGGCGGGCATGGGCCATTGGTGCGCTCGCGGGCGGCGTCGTGGGCGGGTTGCTGTACTGGGTCACACCCTTCAAGCCGCCGCAGGCTTTGCTGATCGGGTTCGTCGCCTCGGGTTGCGGCACGCTGGGGGCGCTGGTGATGCAGGCCTTGAAGCGCGATGCGGGTGTACGGCACTGGGGAGGTCGGGCGTCGGTGACGGGCGCGGTCGGCTTGCTCGATCGGGTCGCTCCCCTTTGCTTCGCTGCGCCCGTGTTCTTCCACTCCGTTCGCTGGTATTTCGGAGCCTGAATGCGCATCCTCGGCATCGACCCCGCCCTGCGCACCACCGGCTTCGGTGTGATCGACGTCGAGGGCAGCGAGCTGCACTACGTGGCCAGCGGCACCATCAAGACCGATGCGGTCGACAGCGGCCAGCTGCCGCTGCGCCTGAAGGTGATCTTCGACGGCGTGCGCGAGGTCGTGGCGCGCTACCAGCCGCACTGCGCGTCGGTCGAGATCGTGTTCGTCAACGTCAACCCGCAGAGCACGCTGCTGCTCGGCCAGGCACGCGGCGCGGCCATCACCGGCCTGGTGTCGTGCGACATCGAGGTGGCCGAGTACACCGCCTTGCAAATGAAGAAGGCCATCGTCGGCGCGGGTCATGCGACCAAGGAGCAGGTGCAGGAGATGGTGAAACGCCTGCTCAAGCTGCCAGGCGTGCCGGGCAAGGACGCCGCCGATGCGCTGGGCCTGGCGATCTGCCACGCCCATGCAGCGCGCTCGTTTGCGGCGATCGAGAAAGCCACGGCCCGGGTGCGCAGCACCAAGGCGCAGTTCAAGGGCGGGCGGAGTTACTGAACTCGCTCAGCGGTGCTTGAACGCCGCCTTGCGCTTGTTCACGAACGCGTCCATGCCCTCTTTCTGATCGTCGGTCGCAAACAGCGAGTGGAACAAGCGCCGCTCGAACAGCACCCCTTCGGAGAGCGGTGACTCGTAGGCGCGGTTCACGCTTTCCTTGGCCATCATCACGCTCGGGCCGCTGAAATCGCAGATGGTTTGAGCAGCGGCCAAAACCACGTCCATCAACTCGGCCGCCGGCACCACGCGCGAGACCAGGCCGGCGCGTTCGGCCTCGGCCGCGTCCATCATGCGGCCGGTAAGCACCATGTCCATGGCCTTGGCTTTGCCGACAGCGCGCGGCAGGCGTTGCGTGCCACCGGCGCCGGGGATGATGCCGAGCTTGATCTCGGGTTGGCCGAAGCGCGCCGTGTCAGCCGCGATAGCAAAGTCACACATCATCGCCAGCTCGCAGCCACCGCCGAGCGCAAAGCCAGCCACAGCAGCAATCACCGGCTTGCGAACGGAGCGGATGGTCTCCCAGTTGCGCGTGATGTAGTCGGACTTGTAGACGTCCATGTAGCCCCACCCGGCCATCGCGCTGATGTCGGCGCCGGCGGCAAACGCTTTCTCGCTGCCGGTGATGACGATGCAACCCACGCTGTCGTCGGCGTCATAGGCTTTCAAGGCGGCACCCAGTTCGTCCATCAGCGTGTCATTCAAGGCATTGAGCTGCTTGGGGCGTTGCAGCGTGATCAGGCCGGTCTTGCGTGGGCCCGAGCCGCGCAGCTCGGTGAGGATGCATTCATAGGTCATCGTGGGTTCCTGGTGGGAGAGAGGGCCGGGTCAGGAGCCGCCAGCTCGGGGCGACGGTCCAGCATCAGGTCGAAGTAAGCCTCGGGGTCGGGGCGGATGCGAAAGCGTACAGGCAGGTGGCGCAACTGGGGCGCGATCCAGATGTCGACCACCATGTCGCCGCCTGCACGCGGCTCGCGGCGTGGCTTCAGGTGAAAGGCCTGCACCTCGCCGAAGGGCGTGGAGAGCGATTGTTCTTCGACCACGTCATAGACCCACATCGACACCCGGCGCGGCATGGCCAGCGGTATCTCGACCACCTGGCCCACCCGCAAGCGGCCGGGTTGCGAATCGAACATCCAGGCCAGCTGCACGAACTGGCTCACGGTGTCTTGCACACCAGGCCAACGCTGAATCACCTGCCCGTTGGCCAGCCACACCTGCTCGGCCTCGAAGCGCACGCTGGTGCGCTGGGCGTCGCTGAACGCGAGCTTGGTCTCCTGGTCGTAGCGGCGCGGGGCGAGGCCTTCGGGTGTGATGTCGCCGTCGCTGCTCATGCGGCGCGACGCGAGCAGGCCGACCGAAACATCCAGGTGGACCTGGTAGCGGCTGCCGGCACGCACCCATTCCACCTGCGCGTCGCCGTGTACCTCGCCGCGGAAATCGCCTGTCAAAACGTAGCGCATGCGCGTGGAGACGGGCCACTCGAACGATGTCGCCGTGTCGGCAGCGGACGCCGCAGCATCGGGTGCTGCGGCGGCCAAGACTTCGGGCAGCACAGGCTCAGGAGTTGGTGGGGCTTGCGCGATGGCCGGCTCAGCGGCCGTTGTTGCCGATGCCGATGCCGCCGGCATCACTTGCTGGGCCACCGGCCGGCGCTTCACCGGCACGGGCGCGGCTGCCAAACGCGACGGTGGTGTGGCCAGCGCCATCTCGCGCAAGTACACCACCTCCATGCGCACCGGCATGACCTGCGCCTCGGCAAGTTGCCTGGCATGACGCGCCAGCACATCGGCCACACCGAAGTGAACCCCCATCACCCCCAGCGCCAGGCCCACGCCCGCCAGAACGCGGCGCGGGCTCGCGGGGTTCAGCTGGGCAGCCATGCCCGGCGCAGCGCAAACGCGGCCTGGGGCGTCTTGTCGGCCGGCGCGAGCGTGAGCGACACCGCGCCGCTGGTCGGCTCGGGCGGCAGCTCGATGGCGAGTGTGTGCACACGCTGGTCGCGCGACAGCAGCAGCTGCGCCGGCTGTTGGGCCGTCATCAAACGGGTGAGCTCATCGAGCCTGCGAAGGCGCCAGCCGTCGACGGCGATCAGCTCATCACCGGCCGACACACCGGCGGCTTCGGCAGCACCACCACGCAACACGTTGCTGACCTTGATGCCGGTGAGCGCGCTCTCCGACACCCGCAGCCCCAGGCGCTGCGCCACGCTCGGCGGCTGCTGGTTCCAGGCCACGCCGGCCTTGGCGAGCAGGCTTTGCCAGGGCAGGTCGTCGGTGCCGTGCACCCACTGCTGGAGTTCCTTGGCGTAAGAACGGCCGCCCACCTCGGCCAGCGCGGCGGCGATGTCGGCTTCGCTGATCGGCCCACCCTCGCTGCGCTCCCACAACAGGTGCATCACGTCGTCGAGCGAGCCCTGGCCTTCGCTGCGCAACGTGAGGTCGAGCGCCAGCGCAACCAGCGAACCCTTGGTGTAGTAGCTGATGGTGGCGTTGGGCGTGTTCTCGTCGCCGCGGTAGTACTTGACCCACGCATCAAAGCTCGCCTGCGCCACGCTTTGCACCTTGCGGCCGGGCAGGCCGAGCACGCCGGTGAGCGTCTTGGCCAGCAGCTTCAGGTAGCGCGCTTCGTCGATCAAGCCGGCGCGCAGCAGCAACAGGTCGTCGTAGTAAGACGTGAACCCTTCGAAGAACCACAACAGCTCGGTGTAGTTCTCCTGGGTGTAGTCGAAGGTCTTGAATTCGACCGGGCGCAAGCGCTTCACGTTCCAGGTGTGGAAGTACTCGTGGCTGATCAGGCCGAGCAAGGTGACGTAACCATCGCTCAGGTCCTTCGAATCGGTCTTGCCACGTTGCGGCAAGTCGCGACGCGAGGCGATGAGCGCGGTGCTGGCACGGTGCTCCAGGCCGCCGTAGCCGTCTTCGACCACGTTGAGCATGAAGACGTAGCGCTTGAAGAAGGTTTTTTTCTTGCCGTGCCAGAAGCCGATCTCGGCCTCGCAGATGCGGCGGGCATCGGCCAGCAGGCGCTCGCCGTCGAAGTCGGGCAAGGCACCGGCCACCGCAAACTCATGCGGCACACCGGCGGCCTTGAACTCTCCGCGCCAGAACGTGCCCATTTCCACAGGGTGGTCGACCAGCTCGTCGTAGTCGGCCGCCTCGAAGGTCTGGGCCTTGATCGCGGGCAAGGCGGTCGCGACCTTCCAGCCTTTGGGCAGGCCGCGCAGCTCCAGGCGCTGCGGTTCGGCCTCGCGGCCATGCACACGCAAGAACACACTGGTGCCGTTGAAGAAGGCGCGGTGTGCATCCAGAAAAGCGGTGCGCACCGAGTTGTCGAAGGCATACACGAAGTAGCTGATCGTGAGCGCGCTCTTGCCCTTGCAGGATGCAACCCAGGTGGCCTTGTCGAGCTGGGTCAGCCCGACCTCGCTCGCGCCCTGTTTGGCTTGGAGCCCCGACAGGTGACGCGCGAATTCGCGCACCAGGTAGCTGCCCGGGATCCACGCCGGCAGGCTGACCCGTTGATCGGGTGCAGGCTGGGGAATGGTCAGCGTGACGCGGTAGAGGTGGGCGTGCGCGTCTGCAATCTCAAGCCGGTGAGAAATCATCTACTGGCTTCAGTTGGAACCCGGCTTGGCCGCGGCGCTCGCCACCAGCTGCTTTTCGATCTGCTCGGCGCTGATGGCACCGGGCACGCGTGTGCCGTCGATGAAGATGATGGCCGGCGTGCCGTTGATGCGGTACTTCTGCGCAAACGCCAGGTTGCGCGAGATCGGCGTGCTGCAGGCACCCATGTTCTTCACCGGCGTCTTGTTCTCGAGCATCCAGTCGAGCCACGCCTTGGTCTGGTCTTTGGCGCACCAGATGTTTTCCGATTTCTGCGGTGAGTCACCACCCAGCACCGGCAGCAAGAACGTGTAGACGGTGACGTTCTTGACCTTTTGCAGGTCGGCCTCGAAACGTTTGCAATAGCCGCAGTTGGGGTCGGCGAAGACGGCCATCTTGCGGGCGCCGGTGCCGTTTTTCCAGACGATGGCGTCTTTCAGCGGCAGCTGGGCGAAGTCGACTGCGTTGAGCTTGGTGATCCGCGCTTCGGTGAGGTTGGTGCGGGTGCGGGTGTCGATCAGGCTGCCCTGGATCAGGTGATTGCCGTTCTCGTCGGTGTAGAGCAACTCGCTGCCGATGCGCACCTCATAGATGCCGGGGATCGGCGTCTTGCTCACCTCGTCGATGGGTGGCAGCGTGGCCAGCCGCTCGGGCAGGTTTTTGCGGATGGCCGCTTCATCGGCCAGGACGGCAGGCGCCAACAAGGCACTGGCCACCAGGGCCAGCAGCGTGCGGGAAATAGGGGTCGACAACAACATGGGGAGCTTTCAAGAACCCAAGGCGCGCGAGGTCAGCCAGCGCTTGAGTGGGGGGAGGTGGTTGACGAGAGTCATGCCGCGGTTACGGAGTTCCCGCAGCGCGGGTTGATCCTGTGAAAACAGTCGCAGAAGTCCATCGGTGAGCTGGCCCATGGCGACGGTGGGAGCCTGCCGCTGCCGCTCGTAGCGGCGCAGCAATCGGGCGTCACCCAGCGCACGCCAGGGCTCGCGCTGCGAGATGACGCTGCTCACCGCGGCCACGTCGGCCAGGCCCAGGTTCAGGCCCTGACCGGCCAGCGGGTGCACCACATGGGCGGCGTCGCCCAGCAGCACCCAGCCCTCGCCACACCAGGCTTGCGCGCGTGCC
>JACMKJ010000046.1 GCA_014380155.1 Rhizobacter sp.
CAAGCCCTGCTCGACCTGCTCTCCACCCGCACCCCGGTGCTGGTGATCGAAACGCACGAAGAGCCGCGTGTGCTGGCCCTGTTTGCCGAAGTGGCCAAGCGCACCGACCGCGAGGTGTGGAGCTGGTCGGTCAGCCGCGGGTTGCGGGTGGCGCATGGCCTGAAGCTGAGCCTGCTCGACTTCGGCAAGAAAGACGACAGCGGCAACACGTCCAGCGACACCAAGGAGCTGCCGCAGGCGCTGGCGCAGATCGAGCGCCTGGACGCCGCGGCCATCGTGTTGCTGCTCGACGTGCACCCCTACCTGAGCAACCCGGTGATCACCCGCGCGATGAAAGAGCTGGCGCTCAAGTGCGAAAAAGACGGACGCCAGCTGGTGCTCGTGGGACACGACCTCGACCTGCCCGCCGAACTCTCACCCTTCAGCAGCCGCTTCGAGGTGGAGCCGATGACACTGGAGCGGGTGCAAAAGGTGTTCTCCGCCGAGATGGGCCGCCTGCGCGGGCAGTCGGGTCGCGACGTGTCGGGTTGCCGCGAGACACTTCAATCGCTGCTGCGCCACATGGTCGGTTTGCCCGAGGCCGCGGTGCGCCACATGGTGCGCCTGGCCTTGAGCGACGGGCAGATCACGGCCGCCGATCTGGCCACGGTGTTGTCGGCCAAGAACGAGTCGCTCGGTGTGGCCGAGCTGCTGGTCTTCGAGCAGCGCCTGCCCTCGATGAACGACGTGGCCGGCATGGTGGCGCTCAAGAAGTGGCTGGCCGCGCGGCGCGTGCCCTTCTTGCAACCCGAAGCGTCGGGCCTGCCGCCGCCGCGCGGTTTGTTGCTGCTGGGTGTGCAAGGCGCAGGCAAGAGCCTGGCCGCGAAGGCGATTGCTTCGTCGTGGCAGCTGCCGCTGTTCCGCATGGATTTCGGCGCGCTGTTCGACAAGTTCCAGGGCGAAAGCGAACGCAAGCTGCGCGAGGCGCTGCGTGTGGCCGACGCGATGCAGCCGTGTGTGCTGTGGATGGACGAGATCGAAAAGGGCCTCGCCAGCGGCAGTGGTGACGGAGACACCGGCGCCGGCAAACGCATGCTCGGCACCTTGCTCACCTGGATGGCCGAGCGCCGCTCGAGCGTGTTCATGGTGGCCACCGCCAACGACATCGAAAGCCTGCCGCCCGAGCTGATGCGCAAGGGCCGCTTCGACGAAATCTTCTTCGTCGACCTGCCCGACCGCACGGTGCGCGAAGCCATCTTCCGCATCCACCTCGGTCGCCACAAGGTGGGCTTCAACGAGGTCGCGCTGCAAGCGTTGGTCGAGCGCAGCGAAGGTTATTCAGGTGCCGAGATCGAGGCCGCCGTGGTGGCCTCGCGCTACGAAGCCCACGCCGCCAACACACAGGCCGATGCCACGCACGTGGGCGCCGAGCTGCGACGCACCAATCCGCTGTCGGTGACACGCGCCGAAGCGGTGTCGGCCTTGCGCGCCTGGGCGGCGGGGCGAACGGTCAGCGCCGACTAGTCACACCACCTGGTGGGCCAGCAGCGCGCTCACGCGCTGCTTCAGGCCTTCGGGTGTGACCAGGGGTGCGGCAACCGCCTCGCCCGCCACCAGCCCCACCGGGCTGAAGAGGCCGCGCCGGAACGGCTTGGTCATGGCGTTGCCTTCCACGCGCGAGAAGAACGAGCCCCACAGGTTTTGCAGCGCCATCGGCACCACGGGCACGGGGTGCGTTTCCAGCAGCTTCATCACGCCGCCTTTGAACTCGCCCAGCTCGCCGTTCTTGGTGATCGCGCCCTCGGGAAAAATGCAGACCAGATCACCGTCTTCCAGCACCTTACGGGCGCGGGCAAACGCCTGTTCATAGATGGCGGGGTCTTCACGTTGGGGCGCGATCGGGATCGCTTTGGCCAGCTTGAACAACCCGCCCAGCACCGGGATCTGGAAGATGCGGTGGTCCATGATGAAAGCGATGGGCCGCGGGCTTGCGGCCATCAGCAGCACCGCGTCGACGAAGCTCACGTGGTTGCACACCAGGATGGCCGCGCCATGCGTCGGGATGTGTTCGTCACCGCGCACCTTGAAACGGTAGACGAGCCGAGTGGCCAGGAAGGCGATGAAGCGCAGCAGGTACTCGGGCATCAGCATGAAGATGTAGAGGGCTACGACGGCGTTCAAGATGCCGGTGATCAAAAACACCTGCGGGATCGTGAAGTCGAACTTGAGCAGCAGGCCCACGCCAATCGAGCTGACGATCATGAACAACGCGTTCAGGATGTTGTTGGCAGCAATGATGCGGGCGCGGTGGCTCGGCTGCGAGCGCAGCTGGATCAGCGCATACATCGGCACGCTGTAGATGCCGGCAAAGAGCGACAGCAGCATCAGGTCGGCCATCACGCGCCAGTGCGCGGGTTGCGCGATGAACTGGCTCACTGTCAAAGGAGCCGAAGCCGGCAAACCGCGCGACGCGAAGTAGAGGTCGATCGCAAAGATGCTCATGCCGATGGCGCCCAGCGGCACCAGCCCGATCTCCACGTGCCGACGCGACAGCATCTCGCACATCAGCGAGCCGATGCCGATGCCGATGGAAAACGCCACCAGCAGCAGCGAGGCCACGTGCTCGTCGCCATGCAGCACGTCTTTGGCGAACGATGGGAATTGCGACAGGAACACCGCGCCGAAGAACCACATCC
>JACMKJ010000492.1 GCA_014380155.1 Rhizobacter sp.
TCACCAACGACATCTACACCAAGGAAGACCAGCGCCTGCTGACCGTGGCCGGCGCGCTTGAGGCCGATCGCATCATGGGCGTCGAAACCGGTGGCTGCCCGCACACCGCCATTCGCGAAGACGCGTCGATCAACCTCGAAGCCGTCGACCGCATGCTGGAGAAGTTTCCCAATGCCGACATCGTGTTCATCGAGTCGGGTGGCGACAACCTGGCCGCCACCTTCAGCCCCGAGCTGAGTGACTTGACGATCTACGTGATCGACGTGGCCGCGGGCGAGAATATCCCGCGCAAAGGCGGCCCCGGCATCACCAAGAGCGACCTCTTCGTCATCAACAAGACCGACCTCGCACCTTACGTGGGCGCCAACCTCGACGTGATGGAGGCCGACACCCAACGCATGCGCGGCGCCAAACCCTTCGTGATGAGCAACCTCAAGACGCTCACCGGCCTGGCCGAGGTGGTGGCCTTCATCGAGGCCAAGGGCATGCTCAAGGCGGGCTGAGCCCCGGCCACCAGACGGTCACTTCGCTTCAATCGCGGCCTTCAGCCCGGCCGCAAATTCGGCGCCATGTTTCACCTGCGCGGTCGACGCTTTCAGCGTGTTGCCGATCGGCTCGGCCCGCCCGCCCAGGCACGAGGCCAGGAAGTTTTCGGTCACCGCATTGAAGGCGATGTTGTTGACCGGGCGCGCAAAGCCATGGCCCTCATCCGGGAACAGCACATAGGTCACCGGGATGTTCTTGGCCGCCATCGCGGCCACGATCTGGTCGGACTCGGCCACGTTGACACGCGGGTCGTTGGCCCCTTGCCCGATCAGCAGCGGGCGCACGATCTTGTCGGCCGAGTTCAGGGGTGAACGCTCCTTCAGCAACGCCTGGCCGGCTGCGGTGGTGGGGTTGCCCACACGCCGGTACATCTGCTCCTTGAAGGCTTCCCAGTAGGGCGGGATCGTGTTCAGCAGCGTGAAGAGGTTCGACGGCCCGACGATGTCGACACCGCAGGCAAACGTGGTTGGCGTGAAGGCCACCCCGGCCAACGCGGCATAACCGCCGTAGGAGCCGCCCATGATGGCCACCTTGTCGCGCGTGGTGACGCCGCTCTTCACCGCCCAGTCGACGGCGTCGAGCAAGTCGTCGTGCATCGTGCGGCCCCATTGCAGGTCACCGGCCGAGGTGAACTTCTTGCCGAAGCCGGTGGAGCCGCGGAAGTTGACCGACAGCACCGCATAACCGCGGTTGGCCAGCCACTGGTGGTAGCTGTGGTAGCCGAAGTCGTCACGCGCCCAAGGGCCGCCGTGCACGAACAACACCATCGGCACGGGCCGCAGCGCCTTGCCGCTGCCCGTGGGGTCGACCGCCTTGGGCAAGGAGAGGTAAGACACCAGCGTGAGCCCGTCACGCGAGCGGATTTCGTGCGGCACCATCTGCACCAGCGGCGCCCCCTCGAGCTCGGGCCGCGCCACGAAGAGCGGCGTCAGGCGCCTGGTCTGGCGCTCATACAGCCAGGTGGCCAGCGGCTCGGTCACGCGGTCGACGGTGAGCAGCCATTTGTCGTCGGCATCGTTGCGCGAGCTGACGGCAAAACCGCCCCGCACCGCGCCCTGGAGGTAGGCCAGGTCAGCGGCCATGGCCGGGTCGTCGAGCGCCACGTACTCGTGTTTCAGGTAGTTCAGCGCGTAGGCCTGCACCCGGCCGGTCTTGGGGTCGTAGAGCGCGCTGCCGATGTCGGCACGGGGGTCTTGCGCCAGCACGCGGGTCTGGCCCGAGGCCACGTCTTGTGCGACCAGCGCGGCGGTGTCTCGCCCGCGTGAATCGGCCCAGTACATGGTCTTGCCGTCGGCGGTGAAGCCGAGCGGCCCGGTGGTCTGCGAATCTTCCATCGCCACCTCGGCCACGGGTGTGGGCTCGATCTGGCCATTGCGGATGCGGTGGTAGTTGACGCCGCCATCGTTGCGCGGCTTTTCGGCCAGGTGCAGGTTCAGGTCGTCGTCACTCACGAAGGCGCTGTAGCCCTCGTTGCGCTGCACCAGGGTGAGTTGGGCACTCTGCAGGTTCAGGCTGTAGACGTCGTGCCAGCGCGGGTCGCGGTTGTTGACGCCAATCAAGATGCGGTCTTTCACCTTGCGGCTGATGTTGAGCACCTCCACCCGCGTCTTCTCGAACGGTGTGAAGCTGCGCTGCTCACCGCTGGCCACGTCGACCCCATAGAGCAAAAAGTTCTCGTCGCCGCCCTTGTCGTTGACGAACAGCAGCATCCGGGAGTCGGGCGACCAGAAGCTGCTGCGGATGGGGCGCAGCTTCTCGGTCGTCAGCGGCCTGGCCTGGGCCGGGTTGTCGACCGGCGCGACCCACACGTTGAGCACACCGTCGCGTGGTGCGATCCACGACAACCAGCGCCCGTCGGGGCTGATTCGCCCGTTGATCTTGGTCGGGTTGCCGAAGAACTTGGCGCGCTCGATCAGGGGCGGTGGCGGCTCGGCCGGTGGTGTGACGGCACAGGCCGCCAAGCCCGCGAACACCAGCATCGACATCAGGGATCGGACCATGGTCACCTCGTGAGTGGCATGCGGCTCACGCCGCGGGGGCTGCCGTTGTACCGCAAGCGGGTGTCAGCCTTGGACCTGAGGGGTGGAGCCGCTGAAAGGCCGCGTCTCCAGCGGCACCAGGATCCACAGCAGCAGGTAGAGGAAGAGCCCGGTGCCGCCACACAGCACCAGCGAAGCAAACACCAGACGCCAGATCCACGCGGCCACACCGGTGACCTTGGCGATGCCACCGCACACGCCGCCGAGCCAGCGGTCATCGCCGCTGCGGCGCAAGGCGTTGACGGCCGCCATGGCCGGCGCTTCGGATCGCGTGGAGGCCAGCACACGTGCCTTGGCCTGCGCAAATTCGGTGTCGGAAAGCACCCCGCGCCGATGCAGTTCGGCCAGCTTGCCCAGTTCGTCGCTCATGCTCATGTCACGTCTCCCGAGAGTTGAAGGCCTCAGGTTAACGATCGCCCTGCATAACGCCAGCGGCTTGCGACAGGCTGCAGGTGGGCGCGACAAGACGGCACGATCGCCGCTGAAGCGCAGTGCCGACCTGGGCTACTTGCGCCGGCCGAAGAGCCCGCGCCAGCCCGCCGGCTCGTCTCGCGCAGCGGGGTGGCTGCGGGTGACCATCAGGCGGCCGGTGAGATACAGCGCATTCAGCAGGCGGGCCGCGCGCTGCGGGCTCATGCCCGGCCAGGCGGCGATGTCTCGCAACGAAGCCGAATCCTGGCGAAGGCGGATCGCGGCGGGTTGCAGCGCGCCCAGCGCACTGGGCAGGTCTTCGATGCGGCCTGACAGCCGATACGCCGCCTTGCCGCCGATCTCGGCCAGCACGTGGTCTCGCGGGCCGTTCAGCGCCACCGCCCACAGCAGCGCCGCGAGGGGGCGATATTTGTCGCTGGCCGCCACCCGCTCGTGGCGGGGGTGGCCGGGTGGCATGACGCCGGGAGGTTCGGCACTGATCAGCTTCAGCCGGGTCAGCGAGGTTTCGGCCGCAATGTCGGACACGTCGACCGGCGAGTGGTAGATCTGCTGCGTGGGAAACAAGGTGACCGGCCAGACGTAAGGCCCATGCGCGAGGTAGAGCAAAGCGGCCTCGCGGTTGCGGAGGCAGGCGGCGATGACCTCGAGCACGTCGTTGGCCGCTGGGTTGGCCTCCAGGCGCTGCAGGTCGGCCATCAGGGTGGTCGGCAGCAGCGTGGGGCGGTCGAAACCGACCCCGGGCGAAGTTTCACCCGCCGCGCGTGCGCGCTCGAAGGCGCTGATGCGCCAGAGGGTGGAGTCGAAGTCCCGCATGGCCGAATGCTAGCCAGATTCGTGACTTATTACCGCCAATCGATCAGTTTTGACGCAATTGAAACATCTCAGCGCGGCGGCTTCGACAGCGCCGCCAGGCTCGACTGCAGGGCGACAGCGGCCTCACGAAGGCTGCCGACGAAGGCATCGCGCAAGGGGCTGGCTGGCCGCAGCTGCGGCAGCACCAGCGTCACCGCAAACGGGATCGACACCGACAGCGGCCGGATCTGCAGCCCGGTGCCCGCCAGCTCGAGCGCCGTCAGCGGGTTGACGATGGCGAGCCCCAGGCCCTGGCGCACCAGCGCGCACACCGAGGCGGCGCTGGCCGTCTCCAGCACCAGCTGGCGACGAACGCTTTGCGCTTCGAACAAGGCATCGACCAGTTGGCGATAGGGGTCGGTTGGCGCAAAGCTCACGAAGGGCAGGCCCGCGAAGTCTTTGGGGCGCAGCACCCGGCGGGCGAGCAGCGGGTGGCCGTCGGGCAGCACACACACTTCGTCGGCCTCCAGCAGCAGGCTAAGCGTGGTGGCCGCAGGCGCGTGGATGCGCTCGCACAGGCCGAGGTCGAAACGCTGCTCGGTCAGCCACTCTTCGAGCAGCGGCGATTCTTGCGGCGTGATCGACACCCCGACGCGCGGATACGCCGCCATGAACAACTGCGTGGCCTGCGGCAGCAGCCCGTGGGCCAAGGCCGGCAGGCAGGCGATCGCCAATCGCCCCTGGGTGAATTCGCGCAGCGACTTGGCCGCGGCGGCAATGCGCTCCAGCCCCAGGTAGGAGCGCTGCACCTCTTCGAGCAACGCCAGGGCCTGCGCCGTGGGCCGCAGGCGGCCGCGCACACGGTCGAACAGGTTCATCTGCAGCACTTGCTCCAGGCGGGCCAGCTCGCGGCTCACCGTGGGCTGAGAGGTGTGCAGCGCGAGCGCGGCCTGGGTCACGTTGCCGGTGTTCATCACGGCACGAAAGACCTCGACCTGGCGGTGGTTCAGCTTCATGGGCAAAGCATATCAATAGTGAATGGATAACGCACAAACAAGAACTTTTCAGAATGCACTGGTTCACGCACCATCCGCCCCATGAACCCATTCGCCCCCACCACCTTGCGCAGCATGGCGCGCACCCACGGCACCCCCGTCTGGGCCTACGACGCCGCGACCATCCGCAACCGCATCGCCGCGCTGCGCGCGTTCGACACCATCCGCTATGCACAAAAGGCCAACTCCAACACCCACCTGCTGCGGCTGATGCGGCAAGAGGGCGTGCGGGTGGACGCGGTCTCGCTCGGCGAGATCGATCGTGCGCTCGCAGCTGGCTACACGGC
Organism: Rhizobacter sp.; assembly: GCA_014380155.1. Taxonomy (GTDB): domain Bacteria; phylum Pseudomonadota; class Gammaproteobacteria; order Burkholderiales; family Burkholderiaceae_C; genus Rhizobacter. Next base: position 5,152 of record JACMKJ010000492.1, read on the forward strand.
CGGTGGCGACGAGATCGTCTTCACCGCCGACCTGTTCGACCACGCCACGCTGGCCAAGGTGGTGGCCACCCGGATCCCGGTCAATGCCGGTTCCATCGACATGCTGCACCAGCTGGGCGCGCAGTCACCAGGCCACCGGGTCTGGCTGCGCATCAACCCCGGCTTCGGCCACGGCCACAGCAACAAGACCAACACTGGTGGCGAGCACAGCAAGCACGGCATCTGGCACAGCGACCTCCCCTTGGCCCTGGCCGCCATCCGCCAACACGGCTTGAAGCTGGTGGGCTTGCACATGCACATCGGCTCGGGGGTCGACTACTCGCACTTGAAAGAGGTCTGCACCGCGATGGTCGACCTGGTGAGCCGCGTTGACATGCCCATCGAAGCCATCTCGGCCGGCGGCGGCCTGTCGATCCCCTACCGCGCAGGTGAGCCCACCATCGACACCGCGCACTACTTCAGCCTGTGGGACGCCGCACGCCAGCAGATCGAGCAGCAGCGCGGCAGCAAGATCCACCTGGAGATCGAGCCCGGCCGCTACCTGGCGGCCGAGGCCGGCGTGCTGGTGGCCGAAGTGCGCGCCACCAAGCAGATGGGCAAGAACCACTTCGTGCTGGTCGACGCCGGTTTCAGCGAGCTGATGCGGCCGTCGATGTATGGCAGCTACCACACGATCGAGCTGCTGCCGTGCGACGACTCACCGCGCCCCATGCAGGCCAGCGTGGTGGCCGGGCCACTGTGCGAATCGGGCGACGTGTTCACTCAAGGCGAAGGCGGCGTGGTGCTCACGCGCGAGCTGCCGCAGGCTCGTGTGGGCGACCTGTTGGTGTTCCACGATGCAGGCGCCTATGGCGCCTCGATGTCATCCAACTACAACTCCCGGCCGCACATCGCCGAGGTGCTGGTCGATGGTGGCGACGTGCGCTTGATCCGCCGTCGCCAGGCGGTGGACGAACTGCTGGCGCTGGAGAGCGTGTAGCCGGGTGCCCGTCACGGGCGCGTCATTGCGGGTGGCAACACTGGGTGGTTTTGACACGAACCCCGGAAGGAACCCACATGACCCCCAGCGCGCACCCGAATCGCCGCGATTTCATCCGCACCGTGGCCGCCGGCACCCTCGCCGTCGGCTCGGCCACAGTGCTGTCGGGCTGCGAAGGCGGCCTGTTCGACTTTTTGCATGGCGTGGCCAGCGGTGACCCGCTGCAAGACCGCGTGATGCTGTGGACACGCGTCACCCCCGACGCCAGCATGCTCGAGGCCATCGCCAAGCTGGAGCGTGAAGCCTCTTCCAGCGCCGAAGCGCAGAAGCAGCTGGTGCAGGTGAAGCGTGTGCCGCTGGTGTGGGAAGTGGCGCGCGACCGCAACTTCCATCAAGTGGTGGCGCGCGGCGCGACCCGGGCACTGGCCGAACGCGACTACACGCTGAAGATCGACGCCGACGGCCTGCGCGCCGGCACCACCTACTGGTACCGCTTCCGCTGCATGGGCGTGGTCTCGCCGACGGGTCGCACCCGCACGCTGCCACGCGGCAGCGTCGAGCAGGTGAAGCTCGCGGTGTTCTCGTGCTCCAACTACCCCGCCGGCTACTTCAACGTCTATGGCGCGGCTGCAAAGCTCGAAGGCGTTGACGCTGCCTTGCACCTGGGCGACTACATCTACGAATACGCCAAAGACGGCTACGCCTCCGCACTCGCCGAGCAGCTGGGCCGGGTGAGCGAACCCGCGGGCGAGCTGCTCACGCTGGCCGACTACCGCCAGCGTTATGCGCAATACCGCGAAGACCCCGACCTGCAGGCCGTGCACGCCGCCCTGCCCTTCATCGCCGTGTGGGACGACCATGAAATCGCCAACGACGCCTGGCGCGACGGCGCCGAAAACCACAACCCCGCCACCGAAGGCGTGTGGGCCACCCGCCGTGCCGCAGCACTGCAGGCCTACCACGAGTGGATGCCCACCCGCCTGCCCGATGCCAAGCGCCCCGATCGCATCTTCCGCAGCTTCGACTTTGGCGACCTGGTGTCGCTGCACATGCTCGACACCCGCATCATCGGCCGCGACCGCCAACTCGAGCTGACCGACTACGTGGGCGCCACCGGCTTCGACGGCGCCCGCTTCGCCACCGACCTGGCCGACCCGACACGACAGCTTCTGGGCGGCGAACAAAGCGCCTGGCTGGGCCAGCAGATGGCCCGCTCGACGGCCCTCTGGCAGGTGCTCGGCCAGCAGGTGCTGATGGGCCGCATGAACGTGCCCGCGCCCTTGCTGCTGGGCCAGATCACCGTCTCGGGTTACGCCGCGCTGGCCGCCAAGGCTCAGGCCAACCCGGCATCGCTCACGCCGCAAGAGATCGCGATTCTTCAGGCGCCCTCGATCCCCTACAACCTCGACGCCTGGGACGGCTACGCCGTGGCCCGCGAAACCTTGCTCGGCACCGCACGCGGCCTCGACAAAAACCTCGTGGTGCTCGCAGGCGACACGCACAACGCCTGGGCCAGCGACCTGGCCGACCTGCAAGGCAACCCGGTGGGCGTGGAGTTCGCCACGCCGTCGGTGAGCTCGCCGGGCTTCGAGGGCATCTTCCCGAACGAGAACCCGCAGGTTCTGGCCGGCGCACTGCAGCAGCTCATCGGCCCGCTGGTCTACACCGACACGAGCCGGCGCGGCTTCATGCTGATCACCGCCACACGCAACGACCTGCAAGCGCAATGGACCTATGTGGACACCGTGACGAGCCACAGCTACCAGACCGCACAAGGCCCGACGCTGCACACCCTGCCAGGCGCCAGCGGCCGCCGCATCGTCGCCCCGATGTAAGCAAATACTGCAGGAGCGTGCAGCGACAATGCGGCAGTCAACGCCACCCGGTTGGGTGGCGTTGAACTTTCATCCGCCACTCCCGGAGCCGCACGATGCGCACGCTGATCGCCCTCATGTTGTTCGCCCTGCTTGCCGGATGTGGGGGCAAGTCTGATGACCCGCCGGTCACGACCAGCTGCCCGACCGGCGGCTTCAGCAACATCACCCCGCTGGCCAGCAACAAGGTGGTGTTCGATTCCGACCGCAATGGCGTCACCCACGAGATCTACGTGATGAATGCCGACGGCAGCAGCGTGGTCCGCTTGACCAACGATGCGGCCTACCAGAACTGGTGGCCGCGCATTTCGCCCGATCGCCGCAAGATCCTCTTCTACCGCGCGCCGCTGGCCAACCCCGAGAGCTACCAACACGCCAGCCTGTGGGTGATGAATGCCGACGGCACCGACATCACGCAATTGCGTGCGCAAGGCGAAAACGGCTGGACGGCCCAGGGCCACGCCGAGTGGTCGCCCGACGGCAGCAAGATCGCGATGTTCGGCAGCGTCGGCCCGGCGCTTGAGATCTTCGTCACCAATGCCTGTGGCAAGAACCCGGTGCAGTACACCAGCCGTGGCGGTGTGAACACCGATGTGTCGTGGTCACCCAATGGCCAGCAGTTGTTGTTCAACGGCTGCGCATCGGCCACCGTGTGCCAGCCTGTGAACTACGAAATCTATGTGATGGCCGCGACGCCTCTGGCCGCAGGCACGCGGATCACCATCGACACCAGAGCCGACTACGACGCGTACTTCTCACCCGACGGGACCAAGCTGGCTTGGTTGATCAATGTCGACCCCACCGCGAACGTGATCCCGGGCACGGCCACCGCCTTGGGCCGCTGGGCCATCGGCATGGTCGATGTGAGCGTGGGTGGCGTCCTCAGCAACCCCAGGTACCTGATCGACGACGGCAACATCAACAGCAAGCCCGCCTGGAGCCTGGACAGCCAGACCATCTTCTTCCACCGCATGGTCCCGGCCGACGGCTACCGCTTCAGGGTGTTCAGCATCAGCGCCAACGGCATCGGCCTCACCGAACTAACCCCAGGCGCCACCGGCAACAGCGAGCACCCCTCGAACTGACTTCGCCGTTGATACCGTTTTTATGCCGGCGCCCCTGAATTTGCCGACATCTTGATGCGCTGATTTCTACGATCGCTTCATCCCTCTGATGGAGCTTTCGATGGACATCGTGTATCTGGCGCTCGCCGCCACGTTCTGGCTGCTGATGGTCGGCATGGCCGCCGGTTGCAGCAAGCTGGGAGGGCCCTCGCAATGAGCGGGCTCTACATCCTCGGGGCAGTCGTCTCGATCGGTCTGCTGGTCTACCTCGTGGCCGCCTTGTTGCGGCCGGAGGATTTTTCATGACCTCCCAAGCCTGGCTCTTGCTGGCGGCCTACAGCGCCGTGCTCCTGCTGCTGGCCATTCCCATGGGGCGCTACATCGCCCACGTGATGGAAGGGCGGCTGCGCTTTGCCAACCGCGTCGAGGGTGGCCTCTACCGCCTGTGCGGCATCCAGGCCGAGGCCGAAATGGGATGGCTTCGCTACGCGCTGGCCCTCCTGCTGTTCAACGCACTCGGCGTGCTCGCGGTCTATGCCCTGCAGCGCCTGCAGCTGTGGCTGCCGCTGAACCCGCAGGCGCTGGCCAATGTGTCGCCAGATTCGTCATTCAACACCGCCATCAGCTTTGCCACCAACACCAACTGGCAGGGCTACAGCGGTGAGCAGACCATGGGCTACCTGACCCAGATGCTGGGCCTGGCGGTGCAGAACTTCTTGTCGGCCGCGACCGGCATCGTGGTGGTGATTGCGCTGATCCGCGGCTTTGCGCGCCACTCGGCGCGGGGCATCGGCAACGCCTGGGTCGACCTCACACGCGTCACGCTGTGGATCCTGTTGCCGATCGCGTTCATCGCTGCGGTCTTCTTCGTGCAGCAGGGCGTGATCCAGAGCTTCGACGCCTACAAGGACGTGACCACCCTGGAAGGTGCACGCCAGTCCTTGGCGATGGGCCCAGTGGCATCGCAAGAGGCCATCAAGATGCTGGGCACCAATGGCGGCGGCTTCTTCAACGCCAACTCGGCGCACCCGTTCGAGAACCCGACGGCGCTCAGCAACTTCGTGCAGATGCTGCTGATCTTCCTGATCCCGGCCGGCCTGTGCTTCACCTTCGGGCGCATGGTGCAAGACCAGCGCCAGGGCTGGACGATCTTTGTCGCGATGTTCGTGCTCTTCATCGCGGGCGCCGTCGCGGCCATGAGCTTCGAGCAGCAAGGCAACCCGCAGTTCGCCGCGCTCGGTGTCGACCAGACCGTGAGCAGCACCCAGCCCGGCGGCAACATGGAAGGCAAGGAAGCGCGCTACGGCATCGCCGCCTCGGGCCTCTTCGCCACCATCACCACGGCCGCCTCGTGCGGCGCGGTGAACTCGATGCACGACTCGTTCACACCACTGGGCGGCATGGTGCCGCTGGTCAACATGCAGCTGGGTGAGGTGGTGTTCGGCGGCACAGGCACCGGCCTGTACGGCATGCTGGTGTTTGCCATCCTGGCGGTGTTCATCGCCGGGTTGATGATCGGCCGCACGCCCGAGTACCTGGGCAAGAAGATCGAAGCCCACGAGATGAAGATGAGCTCGATCGCCATCCTCGTGACGCCGCTGCTGGTCTTGTTGGGCACGTCCATTGCGGTGATGAGCGAGGCGGGCCGCGCGGGCATTGCCAACCCGGGTGCGCATGGCTTCTCGGAAATCCTGTACGCGCTGACCTCGGCCGCCAACAACAACGGCAGCGCCTTCGCCGGCCTGTCTGCCAACACGCCCTTCTACAACGTGCTGCTGGCCATCGCGATGTGGTTCGGCCGCTTCGGTGTGATCGTGCCGGTGCTGGCGATCGCCGGCTCGCTGGCGGCGAAGAAGCGCATTGCCATCACCAGCGGAACCATGCCGACGCACGGTGCCTTGTTCGTAGCCTTGCTGGTCGGTGTGGTGCTGCTGGTCGGCCTTCTCAACTACGTGCCGGCGCTTGCGCTCGGGCCGGTGGTTGAACACCTCGTTCTGTGGAAGTGAAGACATGACAACCCCCAAGCTCACTACGTTCACTGCCCCCCAAGGGGGCGCAGGCCTCCCTTGGGGCGGCCCGGCAGGAGCCCTGACATGACTCGCCAAACCTTCACGCTCTTCGACCCCGTGCTGCTCAAGCCGGCCGTTGTCGAATCGTTCAAGAAACTCGACCCGCGCATTCAATGGCGCAACCCGGTCATGTTCGTCGTCTACGTCGGCAGCATCATCACCACGCTGCTTTGCCTGCAAGCCCTGGGCGGCGAGGGTGAAGCACCCGCAGGCTTCATCCTCGCCATCACGCTGTGGCTGTGGTTCACCGTGCTCTTCGCCAACTTCGCCGAGGCCATGGCCGAAGGCCGCAGCAAGGCGCAGGCGGCATCGCTGCGTGGCCTGAAGAAGGAGACCTGGGCCAAGAAACTGGAAGAGCCCAAGTACGGTGCCAAGTGGCACCCGATGGAGTCGCAGAACCTGCGCAAGGGCGACACCGTGCTGGTGCTGGCCGGCGACACCATGCCGGCCGACGGCGAAGTGATCGAAGGTGTGGCCTCGGTGGACGAGAGCGCCATCACTGGCGAATCGGCCCCGGTGATTCGCGAATCGGGCGGCGACTTCTCGGCCGTGACAGGGGGAACGCGCGTACTGTCCGACTGGATCGTCGTGCGCGTCACCGTCAACCCTGGCGAGACCTTCGTCGACCGCATGATCGCGATGGTCGAGAACGCCAAACGCCAGAAGACGCCCAACGAGATTGCGCTGACCATCCTGCTGGTGGCGCTGACGATCGTGTTTCTCGTCGTCACTGTCACGTTGCTGCCCTTCTCACTGTTCAGCGTGCAGGTGGCGGGTGCTGGCTCGCCGATCACCGTCACCGTGCTGATCGCGCTGCTGGTGTGCCTGATCCCCACCACCATCGCCGGCCTGCTCTCGGCCATCGGCGTGGCGGGCATGAGCCGCATGATGCAGGCCAACGTGATCGCCACCTCGGGCCGTGCGGTTGAAGCGGCGGGTGACGTGGACGTGCTGCTGCTCGACAAGACCGGCACGATCACGCTGGGCAA
>JACMKJ010000493.1 GCA_014380155.1 Rhizobacter sp.
ACCCGACTCGGCACCGGCGCGCCCGCCCGCGCCGGCCGGCCGCGCGGTCACGGAGTGAGCGAGCCGATGCGCGCGTTGGTGCTCCACCGCCGATCGACCGGGTTCACCCTGGTCGAGTTGCTGATCACGGTGGCGATCCTGTCACTGCTGGCAGGCGGCGCAATGACGTTTGCCGACCTGACCGTGAAGCGCAGCCAGGAGCAGGAGCTGCGCTCCGCGCTGCGCCAGATCCGCGAGGCGATCGACGCCTACAAGGTGGCGGCCGACGCCAACCAGATCCGCAAGGCGGCCGACGAGTCGGGCTACCCGCCGACCTTGTCTGCCCTGACCGAAGGTGTGCCCGAGCTGAACAGCGTGACGGGCAAGAAGCTGTATTTCCTGCGCCGTCTGCCACGCGACCCGATGGCCGACCCGGTCTTGCCGGCCGAAGCCACCTGGGGCTTGCGCAGCCACGACAGCGAACCCGCCAACCCGCAAGCCGGGCGCGACGTGTTCGACGTGTACTCGCAGTCGCCACGGCTCAGCCTGGGTGGCCGCCCCTACCGGGAGTGGTGATCGTGAAGATGCGCGCGCGCGGTTTCACGCTGATGGAGCTGATGGTGGTGATGGCGATCATCGCGAGCCTGATGACGCTTGCGCTGCCGCGCTACTTCAACAGCGTCGAGCGCAGCCGCGAGGCGGTGCTGCGGCAAGACCTCAGCATCATGCGCGACGCCATCGACAAGTTTTTTGCAGACCGGGGCCGCTACCCGAACACGCTGGACGAACTGGCCGAGCGGCGCTACCTGCGCCGCGTGCCGGTCGACCCGGTGACCGAGAGCGCCAGCACCTGGGTCGTGGTGGCGCCACCCGAGGGCGAGGTGCGCGAGGGGGTGTATGACGTGCGCAGTGGCGCCCCGGGTCAAAGCCTCGATGGAGAAGCTTATGAAAGTTGGTGAATTTGTGAAACCGATCAACAAACTGTCACCGTCGATGCCTAACCTGCAGAGCGCTTGTCATGTTCTGGGCGACGGCGTTCTTCGTCGCACCGGCAAGCAAGCCTTCCACCAGGGTCATGCAACGTGAGTCACCTCCCCGTGCTCGAAGAGATCGACCGTGTGCGCTTCTCCGATGCGGTCGAAGCGTCGTGCCGCGTGTCCAGCCGCCAGCAATTTTTTGTCTGGAGCCAGAGTTCGCTGCAAGCGCTCATTCCGCACGAGATTCTGATCTGCGGCATTGAAGATGGTTCCCGCCAAGGCATGGCGATGCATCGTTTCAGCGCCAGCCGCTACTTCCGTCAGGAGCAGTTCGACGTGGTGGCCGATCCGCTGAACGGCATGATGCCGCGCCTGCTGGCCGTGGCCGCGAGCAACCGCTCCAACGTCATCTTCTGTCCCTACTCGAGCGGCAAGGTGGTCGACGACAAGCTGCTCGCACTGGTGGCTGAAAACGAGTTGAAGAACCTGGCCGCGCAGTTGGTCATGGGCACGCGCGGCAAGTTCGAGGCGTTTTACGTGTTCTCGCGTGTGTCGGTCGAGCTCGACAGCCGGCTCGGCTACATGATCGAGCTGCTGGTGCCGCATTTGCACAATGCGTTCTTGCGCGTGCTCGCCACCGAGCGCGAGATGGCCGGCACCAACACCCAGCGTTCGGGGCGCATCGTCACGCCGCGCCAAGAAGAGATCTTGAAGCTGATCAAGAACGGCAAGACCAATTCTGAAATTGCCGAAGTGCTGAGCTGCAGCCCCTGGACCATCAAGAACCACATCCAGGCGATTCTGCGCAAGCTCGACTCCAACACCCGCACGCATGCCATCGCAAGAGCGATGAGCCTGGGCATCCTCAGCCCGGACTGAGCGTCACGCCCAGGCTATCCCCGAGCCGTTCCCACCCACATCAGCCGCGCCACTCAGCGCGGCTGATTCGTTTGCGCGCCTCGGAAAACATCGGCACACGGGCCGCTTGCACCCCTTCCATGGACTAGCTATTTCGGCCGGGTAGCAGAGCGCTGCCTTCTTGGTGACGTCACGCCACCAAAGTAACGTCACCACATCACCAAAAGGGTGACTTCAAGCCGGCGTCTCGGAGCCATTTATCAAACGTTTCGTTGGAGGGACAAAACCGTGGATGTGGATCTGTTCATCAAAAAAATGCCGCACGTGGTCAAGGAATTGATCAGCCGTGAAGCTTTCGACAACCGCCGTTCGATCAATCAGGAGGCGATCGCATTGCTCGAGGAAGCGCTGGTCAACCGGGTGGGCGCGGCCGGCACCAAGCGCAAGCAGATGGAGGCCCTGCTGACCGACGCCGTCGGTGCGAACGCTCACACGTCCTTTAACCACTCACAACCTTAGGAACTCACATGCTGAACATCAAGCTCAAGGACGGCCTGGCGGCTGTCGCCGCCGCCACTCTGCTGTGCGCGTCGGCTCAAGCCAGCGCGGCACTGGCGCCCGTCGACGTGCCCGGCACCACCGCGACCACCGACTACCTGGCACAAGCGATGCGACATGCCTTGGCCACCAACCCGCCCGTACTGGCCGACACCACAAGCTGGTTTGCGCTGCCCGCCTCGGCGATGCAGTCGCCGTTGTCGGTCAAGCTGCGCGCGAGCTCCGACCTCGCGCTGTGGCACCTGGTGGCCACCGTTCACGCACAGCAGCAGAACAAGACCTTCGACCTGGTCGACGCCGGCACCAAGACCGTGTGGAAGCTCGAGTACGACAAGGTCTCGGCCGTGCCGCTGCCTGGCGTGGTGTGGCTCTTCGTGATGGGCTTGCTCGGCATCGCGGGCACGCGCCTCAAGGGCAAGCACGCAAAGCCGTTCGGCATGACGCCCGCTGCGGCCTGAGGTGTCGGTACACGTGCGCCCGGCTCGAACCGAGCGTGGCTTCACCTACCTCGGGCTGCTTTTCATCATCAGCGTGCTGGGGCTGACGGCCGCCATGGCAAGCGTGGTGTGGAGCACCGTGCAGCGCCGTGAGAACGAGAAGCAGCTCGTGTTCGCGGGGCGCCAGTTCCAGACGGCAATCGAACGCTACGGTCAGCGCGCGCAGGGCAGCAACATGCGCTTCCCGCGCGAGCTGGATGACCTGCTGCGCGACCCCCGCGCCTTGAACATGCAGCGGTTCCTGCGCCAGATCTATGTCGACCCGATCACCGGCGAACGGCAGTGGGGTCTGGTGCGGCTGGCCGATGGCAGCATCGTCGGCGTGCACAGCTTGTCGACACGCGCGCCCCTGCGGAGCAGCTTGTCTGCCGTCGCAGGCACGCGCGGTGGCGACGTGGCGGCCGAAACCTACCGAGACTGGCGATTCATCGCGCCGAGCGCAGAGGCCTTGTTGATGTCTGGGCCGGGGCCGGCTGCATCTGCGCCAGCACAACCCGGCCCCCAATAGCCGGGCACCCTCGAAGAACTGTCATCTTGCGCCGCAAGAATCGACGGGCTTGGGTCAGGCCGTTTTTGCGGTCGCGGCTCGCCCGACCTTCGCCGTCGTCTTTCTGATGTCTGCCGCTTCATGCCTTCGATCCCTGTTCTGCACGCCCCTCGTTTTCACGCGCGACTGATCTGGCTTTTGTTTGCGGGCCTGGTGCTGTTGCTGCTGTCGTTGCCCACGTTGGCGCAGACGGCCGCACAGGCCGAAGCGCCGGTCGCCCGCTTCGACGTTTTTGAGTTCCGTGTGGAAGGCAACACCGTGCTGCCCGCCGATCGCATCGAGCGTGCGGTCTACCCCTTCCTCGGCGAGAAGCGCACCGTCGCCGATGTCGAAGCCGCGCGGCTCGCGCTGGAGACGGCCTACCGCGACGCGGGTTACGGCACCGTGCTGGTCGACATTCCCGAGCAGCGGGTCAACGTGGGCGTGGTCGTGCTGCAAGTGATGCAGGCCCCGGTGTCGCGGCTGCGCGTGATCGGCGCCAAGTACTACTCGCAGGGGCACATTCTCGACAAGGTGCCCGCGCTGGCTGAAGGCGCTACGCCGAATTTCAAGCAGGTGACCGAGCAGCTCGCCACCGTCAACCGTTCGGGCGACCGGCGTGTCACGCCGCTGCTGCGCCCCGGCAAGCTGCCGGGCACCACCGAAGTCGACCTGTCGGTCGAAGATCAGCTGCCACTGCACGGCAGCCTGGAGCTGAGCAACAAGCATGGGGCCGACACCACGTCCACACGTTTGCAAGGCTCCTTGCGCTATGACAACCTGTGGCAGCGCGAGCACAGCCTGGGTGTGCAGGTGCAGGTGTCGCCTGAGGATCTTGACGAGGTGCGCGTCATCTCCGGCTCGTACTCGGTGCCTGCGGGCACAGGCTTGTGGGTGATGTCGGCCATTCGTTCCGAGAGCAACACGCGGGTGCGCTTGAACGACATCCAGGTGGTGGGCCGGGGCAAGATCTACAGCCTGCGCCGCATCTTCGTCGACAGCAGCGAGGCCTTCACCCAGTCGCTGACGCTCGGCGCCGACTACAAGGACATGCTCGGCATCGTCTACCAGACCGACGATGACGGCAGGCTGGTCGCCGGCATCTCCTGCTCCGGTGAAACGCTCTGCACCCCCGTTCGCTACTTGCCGCTGAGCGCCATCTACTCGGCCACGCTGCCCGACAAACAAGGCGCCTGGCAGGCCGGTGGCGGCGTCGTGTTCGCGCTGCGCGGCCTGTTCAGCAAGCAGTCGGAGTTTGGCGAAAAACGCTATCTCGCCCAGAGCAACTTCTCGGTGCTCAAGCTCGACCTCTCGCGCACGCAAAAACTGCCGCGCGACCTGGTGCTGTTCGGCAAGCTCGAAGGCCAGGTGTCCAGCCAGCCGCTCATCAGCGACGAGCAGTTCGTGGCCGGCGGTGTGGACAGTGTGCGTGGCTACCTCGAGTCCAGCGCCGTGGGCGATCGTGCCTTGAGGGCGTCGTTCGAGTTGCGCTCGCCCAACTTTTTTGCTGACAGCAAGGGCCTCATCGCCGACCTGCGGGCCCACACGTTCTTCGAAGGTGCCGGCCTGTGGCTGAAGTCGCCGCTGCCCGAGCAAGACTTTCGCTCGGGCCTGCTGAGCACCGGCTTCGGTGTGCGCCTGCGGACGCAAAAGCACGCCAGCGTCGCGCTCGATGTCGGCTGGCCACTGCGCGACGCCGGTACCACTGAAAAAGGCTCGCCGCGTGTGCACCTGAGCGGCATGCTCGAGTTCTAGGCCATGGCCAAAGTCAGAACGCCGGTGCGTGTGCCTGCACCGTTGTCTTTCCAACGCGCTGCTGTTGACCCGATGGCCTTGCTGTTGCAAGCCCAGCAGTTGCTGGCAGCCGGGCAGCACGAGAATGCCATCACCTTGATCAGGGCGGTGCTGTCCCACGAGCACCTGCAGCCCGAAGCGAACTACCTGCTGGGCCGCGCGCTGAAGGCGAATGGTGACATCGATGGCGCCGAGACAGCCTATCGCCAAGCGTTGGCACTGCGACCCGGCTACGTGGAGGCGTTGGTCAGCCTGGGCATCGTGATGAAGATGCGTGGCGATGTCGAGGCGGCCATTGCCCTGTACGACCAGGCCCTGAGCCTCGACCCCTCATTCGCGCCCGCGCACGCCAACCGCGCCGGTGCCATGGCACTGCGCGCGGCGCTCGCTGCCGAAAACCCGCTCGACGAAATTCCCAGCGACGAAGTGATCGAGGCGCAGGCCCATGCCGTGAGCCTGGCGCCTGGCAATGCCGTGGTGCTGCGCAACCATGGGGTGATGCTCATGCGGGCGAGGCGCCGCGTTGAAGCGGCGCAGGCCTTCAACCGGGCGCTCACCGTGGATCCGAGCGACGTCGACGCCTGCATTCACATGGGCGTTTGTCTGCGTGCGCTGGGCGACAACCAGCTCGCCATCGGCTTGTACGAGAAGTGGTTGGGCATCAACAAACCCAGCGCACCCGTCATGCGCGCGCTGGCCGGCCTGCTCACCCGCGAGGGCCAGGTCGACGTGGCGCGCGCCTGGGCCGAAAAAGCCATCGCTGTTGACCCTGATCCTTATGCGCTGATCCAGCTGGGCAGCACCCTGATGCAATCACGACGCCTGGAAGAGGCGCTGGCGCATTGCCACCGGGCCGTCGAACTCTCAGGCGGGCGTGCCGACATCTACCCGACCCTGCTGCTCGGCCTGACCTACCTGCACGACGACCCGCAACCCATCTTCGACGCGCACGAGGCGTTTGGCCGCCAGATCAAGCCTGCGGCAACACCGCGCCCGCCTTGGAGGCCGCTTGCGCCGGGTGAGCGCCTGAAGGTGGGCTATGTGTCGGGCGATTTTGTGCGTCACTCGGTGTCGTTCTTTATTGGCGGCTTGCTCGAGCGGCACGACAAGAGCCGCTTCGACGTCACCTGTTATCACAACGTCGGCTGGGGCGACGTCGTCACCCAGCGCCTGCGGTCATATGGGCACCAGTGGGTTGAATGTGATGGCATGTCAGACGAACTCTTGCGCCGCCGCATCGAGGCCGACGGCATTCACATCCTGGTCGACTTGTCGGGCCACACCATGCACTCGCGCATCTTCACCTTCGGGCTGGGTGCGGCGCCGGTGCAGATCAGCTACCTCGGCTACCCCACGGTCAGCGGTGTGCCGGCAGTCGACTACCGCATCACCGATTCCGTGATCGACCCGGGCGACATGCCGCCACTGGAATCGGAGAGGCCGCTCTGCCTGCCGCGCTCGATGTTCTGCTACCGCCCCGACGAGCAGCCACCGTTGGCGCCGCCACCCGTGCTGCAGGCCGGCCACATCACCTTCGGCTCGTTCAACAACATCGCCAAGGTCACCGACCACACGCTCGACCTGTGGGCGCAGGCCATGAACGCCGTGCCGCATTCGCGCTTGTTGCTCAAGTCGTCGTCGATGGCGCAGACCTCGAACCGCGAGAACATCGAGCGGTTCATGGGCGCGCGCGGCATCTCCGCCGGCCGGCTCAGTCTGCAGCCCTGGATCGCCAGCAAAAGCAGCCACCTGGAGCTCTACAACCAGGTCGACGTCGCGCTCGATCCCTTTCCCTACAACGGCGCCACCACCACCTGCGAGGCGCTGTGGATGGGCGTGCCGGTGGTCACGCGCCGGGGGCGCACGCACACCTCGCGCATGGGGGCATCGCTGCTCGGCGCCATCGGTCGTGACGACTGGGTGGCCGATGATGACGCGGCTTACGTGGCCACCATCTTGCGCGTGGCCGCCGACGTGGTCGGCCTGGCACGCTGGCGCTCGCAGGCACGCGAACGGCTCGCCGAAAGTGCCCTCTTCGACGAGCCCGGTTTCGTGCGTGACTTCGAAGCCGTGCTGCAGCAGGCGTGGGCCCTCGCCGCCACGGCCTAGTCCGAACGCATCACCCCGGCAGCGCTTGCGCGCGCATCGGGCGTCACCCAGCGTCGATAAATTCACATGAAGTTCGTTGTGAACGTCCATCTCGGTGCGCAGGGCTAGGCTGAAGTAGCCATCAGTTGGTGCACACGGAACATGGCCACGACACAGGGGACTTCTAGAGTCGCGGCTGTCGGAAGGTTCCCGCCCTAGGGAGGCACGCCGATGCGGTCTGGTCTCGATGGTTGTCGATAGCCCGCTCTCACTGTGGGTTGTCACGGCGGATCGCGACAAGGGCTGTGCAACTTGCGCTATTTCATTTTCAACCCAGGAGAGAACTCAGTATGAAACTTAACCTCAAGATGATCGCCGCCGCTGTGGCGATGGTGTCGGCAGCTGGTGCGGCCAACGCGGCGCTGACGACGCCGGCAACTGGCAACGGCAGCGTGGCCCTGTTCGCCTTCAACACCGTGACCCGCGACTGGTATATCCGCGACCTCGGCTTCCTGATGAACGACTTCCTGCCCAGCAGCGTCACGTCGCTGTCGGGCAATGGTGGTGGCACGGGTACCCGTACCCCAGAAACCGGTCTTCTTCTGAACCCGAGCAATACCGCCAGCTTCGCTGACGTTTCGTTCAGCAGCTGGTTGACGGGTCAGAGCGTCAGCGACATCCGTTGGGCCTTTTCGTCTGCTGATGCGACCGGCACCTCGACCACCACGAACGTGACGCGTGCGATCACCTCGTCGGCAGTCGATCTGAACCCGACCAACGGTCTTATGTCCAACTACGCTTCTTCCGGCAACTCTGGCACCCTGGCCACGTTCTTCAATGAGACAGGCGCTACCCTGTCTGCAACAGGTGCCGGTGCCACTTCGGCTTTTGATACCAACTTCGGTCTCGGCGGTGCTTCTTTGGCTTCGCTGAACGAAAGCGTTGGCCTGTTCTACTTCGCTCGCACGACCGGCACCGGTAGCACCGCTGTCGCCGCTACCAAGGTGCAGTACGGCAACACCACCGGTTTCGCCACTGTCACGCTCGAAGCCGACGGCGACTTCGTCTACAACCTGGCCGGTGCTCCCGTGTCGGAAGTGCCGATCCCTGCCGCCGCTTGGCTGCTGGGCAGCGGCTTGATCGGCCTGGCTGGCATGGCTCGCCGTCGCAAGGCTGCCGCACAAGCCTAAACAGGCCCTGCGGCGGGTCTTCACAGCCCGTTTCAACAAGCGTTTCCACCCCAACCCGATGCAGCAGCCGCTGCGCCGGGTGGGGGTTGGTTTTGCCCAAATTTGACCGTTCAGCGATTCTCTTCAAGGACTCACCATGAAACTCAGCAAGATTTCCCTCGGCGTTGCCGCCGCCTGCGGCATCCTGTCGGCCCCGGCCCACGCCCTGCTGGCCAGCGCCTACACCAACGCTCCCAGCTGGCCCGCTCCCATCAGCCTGGCCACTCCCGGCGGCGAGTTCGTCGGCGACACCATGAACATCCGTGTGTCTGGCGCTACTGCGCAAGACCCGGGCCTGCTGGCCTCTGCCACCCGCTACTGCACGGCCGGCACGATGACCCGCTACTCGATCTCGAACAACTTCGTTTACTTCTGCACGGCCAACCTGGCCCGCGTCACGCCGCGTGCCGGCGCGACCAAGATCGCTTTCTACAAGTACTCGGTCGGTGGCTCGGGCGCTGGCGTGGCCCCGGTCAACGGTGGCACCCTGGCCACCCCGACGGCCGCTTCGCTGATCAGCACCCCCTTCCTCGACCTGGCCAAGCTGAACACGTCGTGCGCTCCCGGCGCTTCGTCGGTGGTTGACATCGACGGCGCGGGTCCGCTCTCGAGCTTCCAAGACTTCACCTGCGCCGGCGCCAGCAGCTCGCTCGTGACCAACGCCGTCAGCTACATCGGCGTGTCGGACGTCGAGCCCCAGTTCTTCGGCGGCCCCGCCAGCTACAGCCGCCTGCAAGCCCAGGCCCTGGCCACCGTGATCTTCGGCGTGCCGGTCACCAAGAACATCTACGAAGCTCTGCAAGCGGCACAAAGCATCCCCGTCGGTGGCATCACCGAAGCCGATATGCCTTCGCTGTCGCAAGCTCAGCTGACTTCCATGTTCACCCAGACCGGCCAAAGCTGGTCGGGCTTGACCAACGCGACGGTCGGTGACGACCTGGTCTACGTGGCTCGCCGCGTTGACTCGTCGGGCACGCAAAAGACCTTCGAAGCGCTGGTCGCCCGCACCGGCAACGGCACGGGCGGTGGCCGCGAGTGCCAATCTGGCGTGGAGCCGTTTGTCGCTGGCCCGGTGGCCCTGGACAACACCGCTGCCAACAGCCTGTGCACGGCCGACAACCTGGTCGTCAACGCCAACGGCAGCGGCCAGGTCGTGGCCTGCCTGAACGCCCACCACACCGGCGGCCGTGGCGCCATCGGCGTGCTGACCACCGAGATCAAGCAGACGGCTGGCGGCAACCTGCGCTTCGTCAAGATCAACGGCCTGGCTCCGACGCATGCCAACGTGGCGGGCGGCAAGTACACCCAGTACGCCGACGCTTCGCTGAACACCCGCATCGGCGCCACGCTGCCGACGGCCAGCGCTGCCGGCTACTCGGCCTTCCTGACCACGCTGAAGTCTGACTTCTCCGACCCGGCCGTGATCTCGATCATCAACGGCGGCGCGCAGACCTTCGGCGCCTCGGGCCTGATGGCACTCGACGTGCTGGAAACTACCGTGCCGCCCGCCGACTACGACGGCTCAGAAGGCCGCAACCCCTGGTCGCGTCTGGTCGGCGGTTCCGACCTGAACAACTGCCAGCCGGGCAAGGCTGCGGCGTTCTAAGAAGAAGTTTCTTTTCTTCATGACCGCTTCGCGGCGGTCGCTTCCATCCGAAGCATTGAGCCGGCGTCTCGCAAGAGCGCCGGCTCTTTTCGCGTGCGGGCCCGATGCGCCTGTTTAAACCTCCTCGACTTCAACCCATGCCAAAACTTTGCAAGCTCATCGTGGCCTGTGCCATGTCCCTCTGTGCCAGCGTGGCAAAAGCCGGCATCACCCCCGGGGCGATGGGCAACCCCAGTCTGAACCTGATTGCTTTCAACATGGCCACCCAAGCCTGGTATATCCGCGACACCGGGTTCTTGATGAACGACTTTTTACCCAACAGCGTGACCACGCGTCCCGGCGACGGTGGAGTCACTGGCGACAAGACTCCGGATGCTGGCCTGTTACTTGACAAGAACAACACGGCGAACTTTTCTGACCCTTCGTTCAGCACGTGGTTGGCAACACAGAGTGTGGGTGACGTGCGCTGGATGTTGTCGGCGGCGGACTCAAGATTCACAAACGTCAACAACGTACAACGGGTGATCACGTCATCTGCATACATGGGAATGAGCGTTGCGAACTACCAAATCAACGGTTACGTCGGCTTGGCCAGTCGCTTGAACGAACTCACGGGCGATTTCGGCCTCTCGGCGTCCGGTCAGGATCCATGGCCATTCGCGCTTGAAACGAACTTTGGCTTCAGCACACTGACGCTCGCCGAACTCGACCAAAGTGTGGGTTTGTTCTACTTTTCCCGATCGACGCCATTTGGCTCAAGCTCGATGCCGGCCGACAGTTTCCAGTACGCGAATCAGGCGGGATACGCCACGGTCACGCTGGAATCCGACGGTGACTTTGTTTACCAACTGGCGGGCGTCCCTTCGCCCGTGCCGATTCCTGCCGCCGCCTGGCTGCTGGGCAGTGGCCTGTTAGCGGTCGCGGGTTTGACACGCCGTCGCCGAGCGGGAACCTGAACGCTGGGGGCTATTGCTGCGAGAGGGCATCTACCGCAAATGCCTGGGCGGGGAGGCTTGCCTGCGCTCGCTCCGCCATCTGTCGGTAGGCGGCCTCCAGGTGGCGCAGATAGCACGGCGTGTCGTAGAGATGTGCATGCGGCAGCGTGGTTGCCAAGCGTTCTCGCAAGCCGCTCAGCAGGCCTGGCTCGATGGCCAGGCGCAACGCCAGCGCCTCGTAGGCTTCGAACGAATCGGTCACCAACTCCGGCAGCCCGACCGCGCGCAACAAGCTTGCCCCCACACGGCTCGGGAAGGTGGGGCCCGTGCACGTGAGCACCGGCAAGCCGGCCCACAGGGCGTCGCTGCCGGTGGTGTGCGCGTTGTAGGGCCAGCTGTCGAGAAACAGGTCGGCCAGGCGCATGCGCGCCAGGTGTTGCGAGTGGCCCAGCGGGCCGGCGAAGACCAGGCGCTCACCGGCCACACCACGTGAGGCGGCCTCGCGCCGCAGGTTGCTCTGCGCTTCCGGCACGTCGCTGTAGAGCATGAGCACGCTGCCGGGCACACGCTGCAACAGGCGCATCCACACATCGAACATGGCCGGTGTGATCTTGTAGACGTTGTTCATGCAGCAGAACACGAAACCTTCATCGGGCAGGCCGACCTCGCTGCGGGTGCTTGGTGTGTCGGCGACCACGCGCTGCGAGTCGTTGGGCTGGTACGAGTGCGGGAGGTAAACGACTTTCTCCACGTAAAAGCGCTGGTCGTCACGCGGGATCACCACTTCGTCGGCGATCAGGTAGTCGATGTGCGGTGCGCCGATCGTGCCGGGGAAGCCCAGGTAGTTGACCTGGATGGCCGCGGGCCGCAAGGCAAACAAATGCGAGCGCGCGCGCCCGAAGTGGCCGTTGAGGTTGACGAGGATGTCGATGCCACGCGCGCGGATGGCGGCTGCCGCGTCGAGGTGGCCGAGTGATGCGATGGGCACCACCTCGGTCACGGCACGCTCTATGCGGTGGCGAAGCTCGCTGCCGTCGTTCCAGCCGTTGTCGAAGGCGTAAACCTCGAAGCGCTCGCGGTCGTGCAGTTCCAGCACCTCGGTCAGCAAGACCGAAGTGGCCTGGTTGCGGAACTCGCCCGACACGTAGCCGATGCGGATCTTGGGCCCTGCGCCCAGCGTGGCCGGTGCCAGCATCGGCGAGCGGTCGGGGTGGTAGGTGGCCGAAAAAAGCTGCGCTGCCTTCAGCAACAACCCGGGTGATGTGCAGTAGCCCTGCAGGCCAAACGGCTCGGCTGCAAGCTGCCCGGCGGCCAGGGCCTGCTCGACGCGCCGCTGCAGGTGATCGAGCGCGGTCCAGTCGGCCGTGAGCATCTTGCAATGCAGCAGCCGGCCGGCCGCGAGCGGCTGGTCGGGCTTCAGTTGCAGCAGGCGCTCGAACACCAGGGCGGCGTCTTCGTAGCGCCGCTGGTCTTGCAAGACCATGCCGAACTTTTCGATCACGTCGCAACGTGTCGGGTCGATTTGCAAAGCCTGCTGGAAGCTGGCCTCGGCCGCCTGCGGCCCGCGCAGGCTGTTCTGCACCATGCCCAGCGCAGCCCAGGCGTCGGCAGCGCCGGGGTGCTTCAGCACCGCGCGCTCAAAACAGGCCAGGGCATCTTCGGCACGCCCCTGTTCGTCGAGCACGGTGCCCTCGTGCAGCAGCACCATCAGCCGTAACTCGGCGCGGGTCGGGTCGAGTTCGGCGGCGCGCGCAAAGTGTGTGGCGGCCTCTGCGTTGAGGCCTTGTTGGCGCAGCGCGCGGGCGCGGTCCACATGGTGTTGCGCTTGCAGTGCGGCGGGCAGGTGGCGGGAGAGGGCGGTCGTGGGGATGCTGCTGGGTGTGCTCATGTCGGTTCGGCGGCTGTGTCGCCCGTCCTTATAGACAGGCCCCGAGTCGCCGCCATGACAGCCACCGCAAGCGGCTCTTTTGGAGCAGGGCCTTCTCGTCGAACTGTCATACGTCGTTCCGAGAATGCCTGGTCAAGCTGCGAGTCACGAACCTGCGGCTTCAACCTGCCTGGCTCCACCCTCCCATGAAGAACAAACGCCCCGCCCGCGCGCGCCCTGCCTCCCCCGTTCGCAGCGAAGCCTGGCACCAGAGCAGCTGCAGCCTGCTGGTGTTGGCGAGCCTGGGGCTGATCAGCTTCGCGCTGCCGCACGACGCACTGGCGCAGCGGGTGATCGCACCGGGCACCTTGCCCGTGCTGCGGGGCGTGGTCGCCAACAGTGGCAATGCGATCATCACGTCGTCGGTTCCCGGCGCGGCACGATCGCAGCTGACCATCGACCAGACCACCCAGCGCGCCATCATCAACTGGCGGTCGTTCGACATTGGCAGCGATGCCGAAGTGCTGTTCCGCCACCACACGGGCGCTGCGGCCTCCACGCTGAATCGCATCTTCGACGCCAACCCCAGCCTGATCCAGGGCGTCTTGCGCAGCGAAGGCGCGACGGCGGGTTCGCGCGGCGGGCAGATCATCCTGATCAACCAGAACGGCATCGTCTTCGGCCGTGGTGCGCAGGTGAACACCTCTCTGGTGGCGTCGACGCTGAACCTTTCCAACGAGCGCTTTCTGTCGGGAGCGCTCAGTTCGGGCGGGTTGACCTCGCCCGCGTTCGAGGGCGGCTACAACCCCGATCCCGATCTGGCCAACGGCACCACCGTTCAGATTCCCCTCGGCGGCCAGCGCACCGGCGACGTCGTGATCAACGGCCCCGACGCCAATGGCCTGGGCGCCCCGATCCTGCAAGCCAACCCGGGCGGCTCGATCATGATTTTTGCCCCCCGCATCGACAACCAGGGGGGCATCATCCAGGCGCCCGACGGCCAGGTGATCTTGGCCGCCGGCAGCAAGGCCTACCTGTCGATCAACCCGGATGAGAACGACATCACGCTGCGCGGCTACGTGGTCGAGGTCGAAGCCTCGCCCGATGGCCCGGGGCTCAACCTGACCAGCCTGATCCGCAACAGCGGCAACATCACTGCCGACCGAGGCAACGTGACGCTGGCTGCACTCGCCGTCAACCAGGAGGGCCGCGTTTCGGCCACGACGGCGCTGCAGGCCAACGGCTCGATCTACCTCAAGGCCCATACCAAGGACCAGGCCCTGTCAGGCGCGGTCAGCTTCAAGGCGGGCAGCGTGACCGAGGTGACACCCGATGCGGCCGACACCACCACAGCGCCCGACAGCCAGGCCTACCTTCCCAACCGCGGTGTGATCGACGTGACCGGCCGCACCATCGAAAACCATGGCACGGTGCGCGTGCCTGGCGGCTTGATCAAGCTCACGGCCAGCAGCCTCACCGAACCCGACAACGCGCGCGTCTACCTGGGTGCTGGCAGCGAGACCAGCGTGGCCGGCGCATGGGCCGACGTGGACTTCGGCAAGAACCTGCAGACCTTCCGTGTCACCTCGAACGAGCTTAAAAACTCGCCCGACCAGAAAACCGGCGTCTTGCGCGGCGCCGTGGTCACGGTCGACCTGCGGCAAGACAACAACATCCTCGAACTGACCGGCTACCGTGGTCTGGTGGCGCGCACCGTGGCTGAAAAGGCTGCGGTGGGCGGTGAGCTCAACATCAGCTCGACCGGCTCCGTGATTCAGCGCAGTGGGGCCGTCATCGATGCATCAGGCGGTGGCTACCGCTACAACGGTGGCACGGTGAACACCTCTCGCCTGCTCGGCAGCGACGGCAAGCTCTACGACATAGCCAGCGCGCCCGAGCAGCTTCGTTACATGCAGCTGCTTGACAACTACCAGCGTGTCGACACCCGCTGGGGCCAGACCACGAATATCGCCAACCCGCTTGGCACGGTAGGCAGCTACCAGGCGGGTTATTCCGAGGGCAAGGCGGGCGGGCTGGTGACCATCACCTCCAAGGCTGGGCTGGTGCTCGACGGCACGCTCAAAGGCGGTGTCACCGTGGGCGCGCGCCAGATGGCCAACGCCCCCCGTGGTGCCACGCTGCAAATTGGCCAGGTGGAGTCGGCCGCGACCAACAAGCTGTCGGAATCCCAGCGCATCGGCAACATCACGTGGCAGCAACAGGCCACTGACACGCTGGGCGCAGGCTTCTATTCCGATACGCAGCTCACGGCTGCGCAGCGCGATTCGTTCACGCTGGGCTCGTCACAGGTGTTCGGCGCGACCGTGCAGACGGAAAACGGGCGTACCGAAACCGGCTTCGGCACGGTCGAACTCAACTCGAACGGCCGCATCGTGCTGCCCTCCGACGTATCGATCAATTCCGACAGCGGCGCGTCGTTGGTGCTGCGCTCCAGGCAGACCGACATCGCTGGCGACATCCGCCTGGCGAGCGGCAACTTGCTGGTGGCGTCGGTGTCCGCCGAGGGCGCGTCGATCTCGCCCGATCTCACCGCCCCCAACATGGAGCGTGTGATCGTGCGTTCGGGCGCTGAGCTCTCCACCGCAGGTGCCTGGATCAACAACGCCAATGCCGACGGCTCGTTTGTCGGCACACCCACGCCCTCGGGGCGCCGCAATGCCGATGGCAGCACCACCCGCGCGATCGACGGCGGCAGCATCACCCTGTCGGTTGCAAGCGGCTTGGACCAGACCCGACTGGAGTCCGGCTCGGTACTCGACGTGGGCGGCGGTGCGTCCATCGCCAGCAACCAGCGCGTGACCGGCGGCAACGGTGGCAAGTTGTCGATCGCCAATGGCGGCGACAACCAGGTCAACCCCGATTGGCTGCAGGCCGACCTGCGTGGCTTCGCCATCGGCAACGGCGCCGAGCTGAGCCTGAAGATGGCGCGCGCCACCATCGTGGCCGACGGCGCCACCGGCGTGGTGCCGCAGGCCACCACGCGGCTCGAAGCGGGTCTCTTTGCAGACCACGGTTTCTCCAAGGTCAACGTCGAAACGGTGAACGGCATTGACATCGCCGCCGGGACGGCGATCAAGGTGGAGCAGAAGAACCTGGTGATCGATTCGGCCGCTGCGCGGCAGCTGGCGACTGGCGGCGACCTCTCCGCCATCTCGAGCGTGCAGCGCCTGCCTGACTCGCAGCGCGCTGCTGCATCGGTGGAGCTCAATGCCAAGGGCGGCGGGCTGGCCGGTGCCGGCGTGCTCAACCTGAACCAAGGTGCGTCGATCACCACCGACCCCCGGGGCGCGATCACGTTGTCGGGCACCGATGGCTTGAACATCAATGGCCATCTCAGTGCACCGGGCGGCAGGATCGGGTTGACGCTGAATGGCCCTGCGGTGCTGACCGCCGCCGACCTGCACATTGGCGCCACGGCAGACATTTCGGTGGCCGGCACTTTTGTGCCGACGCCCAACGAGCGTGGCCTGGTGCAGGGCACGCTGCTTCAGGGCGGAGCCATCACGGTGGACGCCAAGCGCGCCGGGCTGCAGATCGACGAAGGCGCGCGCCTCGACGTGAGCGGCCTCACCCAGACTGTCGATGTGGTCACCGGCGGGCGCACACCCGCCATCACGCAGCAGACGCTCGAAGGCCACGCGGGCTCGCTCACCCTCAAATCGCAAGGTGCCACCGTGATCGACGGCACGCTGCTGGGCCACGGTGGTTCGCCCGCTGCGGCGGGCGGCAGCTTCGCGCTCGAGTTGATGCAACCCGATGGCCAGCCGGTGCGGCCCTTGGAGCGGCGCATTGTCGTCACGCCGGCCGGGCAAAGTGTCGAAGCCGTCGAGGGGCTGGTCGACGCCAAGGTCAACGTCGCGGCGCTCACCGAGGGTGGCTTCGACAAGCTCAGGCTGCTGTCGGAGAACCGCATCGAATTCCAGGGTTCATCGAACCTTTCCTTCGAACGTGGCGTGCGGCTGGATGCGCCACTGATCGACTTGGCCAACGGAGCCCAGGTGCGCATCGAAGGCGCGAGCGCGGCACTGGGCCAGTCGCTGGCTGCGCGCGAGAATGTGCCGGTCAACGACAACCCCAGCTACGTCATCAAGGATGGCACGGCGACCCCGGTGATCGCCACCCGCGCAGGCACCGGCGAGTTGAGCGTGCAAGCCGGTGCGGTGGATCTGTATGGCAGCCTCACCATCAACGGCACCCAGCGCACGCGCATTGAAAGCGACAGCGACATTCGTCTCGTGGGACGTGCCATCACGGCAGGGAATGCGGCCCAGCAGATCGGTGGCCTCACCAGCGCCGGCAACATCGAGCTCGTGGCATCGCAGGTCTACCCGGCCACCCGCACGCAGTACAACTTTGCGGTGAAAGACGTGGTCACTGGCGACAACCCCAGCAGCACGCTGACAGCAGGTGGCCGCATCGACATCACCGGCAACGGCCACACGCCGGGGCGCGCTTATTCGGCGGGTGGCACGCTCAGCTTCGAGGCCGACACCATCCGGCAGGCGGGCACCGTGAAAGCCCCCAACGGCGAGATCAATCTCTTGGCTGGCAGCTCGCTCGAGCTGGCTGCCGGCAGCCACACCTCGGTGTCGGGCGACGGGCTCACGGTGCTCTACGGCAATGCGATCGTGGCGGCGCAGAACGGCTTCCCATCGACCCAGCTCACCGACAAGCAGATCACGCTCAGTGCACCCAGCGTCACCCAGCAGGCGGGCGCCACCGTCGATCTGCGCGGGGGCGGTGACATCTTGGGCGTGGAGTTCGTGGCCGGCAATGGCGGCGATAAAGACATCACGCTGGCTGCCAACACCTACGCCATCATCCCGGCCGCCAACCTGGCGGCCATGCCCTACGACCTGGACACCCTCGCGGTCAAGGACCCGGGCTTTGGCCTGTCGCTGACCAACGGTCGCGATGGCGCGCTCTACGACAGCATTCGCATCGGTGCCGGCGGTGCCGTGCCTGCGGGCGAATACGTGCTGCTGCCGGCACGTTATGCCTTGCTGGCCGATGCCTACCTGGTGGAGCTGCAAACCGGCGCGGCCTACCGCAACCTGGCGCCTGGCCAGAACACGGCCTTGCTCAATGGCCAGGTGGTGCTCGCCGGCCACCGCAGCGCGCGCGGCACCGACATCCAGGAGTCGCAAAGTGTGGGCGTGGTCGTGCGCCCGGGTGCAGCCGCCGTGCGGCGAGCCTCCGACTACAACCTCACCGGCGCCAGCGTTCTTGCCGATGCGGCCGCACTCGACCGCAAGGCCGCGCCGCCCGCCCCCTGGGACGCTGGGCGACTGTTGATCGAAAACGTCTCCAGCCTGGCCTTGAATGGCGACTTCGAGACCGCAGCCGCCACATCGCCCGCGAGGGCGCCCGGCCGCATCGCCGAGATCGACATCAGCGCGCAGCGCATCGCGG
Source organism: Rhizobacter sp. (assembly GCA_014380155.1). Taxonomy (GTDB): domain Bacteria; phylum Pseudomonadota; class Gammaproteobacteria; order Burkholderiales; family Burkholderiaceae_C; genus Rhizobacter. Next base: position 18,348 of record JACMKJ010000493.1, read on the forward strand.
TCGTCGACCGAGTGGGCAACACCACCGTGCCGACAGATTTCTTGCAGATCGAAGGCGCGGCCTTGTCCAATCTAGGCGGCAATGTCTTGCTGGGTGGCAAACGCAGCAGCACCGACAACGGCGTGCGCATCACCAGCCTGGCCGACAGCCAGGTGGTGGTGGCCAACAGCAGCGCCGGGGCCATCAGCCTGCCCGAGCTCACCCTGGCCGCCAGCGACAGCATCGACATCCGTGCGGGCAGTGTGCTGGCTGCCACTGGCACTGTCGGCACGGGCTCGCCTGAAGTCATCACGACCGGCCCATCGGGTGCGCTGGTGCGCCTGAGCAGTGGCGCGCAGACGCGAATCGACCGCGGCAGCGCCGTGGCTGACAGCGGTGACGTGCGCATTGCCGAAGGTGCGAGCTTGAGCGCCAGCCAATCGATGCTGATCGATGCCACTCGCTCCACCGAGTCGCGCGGCACGCTGCGCGCAGGTGCAGCGCAGGGTGCCGGCGGCTCGCTCAGCCTGTCGTCGGTGCAGGTGAACCTGGGCGACACCGCCCAGGCGACCGGCCCGCTGACGGGGCTGGTGCTTTCCAACACCGACCTCGCGGCCTACCGCGGTCTCGACGAACTGGTGCTGCGCGGCTACGGAGCCATTGACCTGATCGGCAGCACCACGCTCGGCTCCGCCGACCTCAAGAGCCTGATGCTCGACACGCCCCTGCTGCACGGCCGCGCCTCCGGCAATGGTCAGGCGGCGCAGGCGACGATTACCGCCAAGACCGTGGAACTGGCCAACAACAGCGGTGCAACCCGCAGCGCCGCATTCGGCCAGGGCAACCTCGACGTACAGGCCGAACGCCTGGTGCTGGGAGCCGGCAGCAAGGCCGTGGACGGTTTTGCCACGGTGCGCCTGGCGGCCACCGACACCCTGGTGAGCGAAGGCAAGGGCGCCTTCAACGCGGCGGCCAACTTGACGCTGCAATCACCGCGCGTGCTCGCAGCCGGCGGCTCCAACCAGACCGTCAGTGCGGCCGACTCGAGCGTGGCGGGTGCACCGGTGCATGCCACGCTGACGCTGGCCGGCTCCACCGTGCCCGCCCCGCCAGTGGCTGCCGGCGAGACCGAGCTCGGCGGGCGGCTCACATTGCAAGGCAGCAGCGTGAACATCGCCACCACGGTGCAGGCCCGCTCGGGGCAGATCAGCGTCCAGGCGCTCGGGTCGGGTGCCGGTGACGGCGTGGTGCTGGCCAGCGGCGCGCTGCTCGACGCACGCGGGCAGGCCAAGGATTTCAATGGAACGGTCGTCACTGCCGACGGCGGCAGCGTGGCGCTCAGCGCCACGACCGGGCCGCTGGCGGTGCAGACGGGCGCCAAGGTCGATGTCTCGGCCGCAACGCAAGGCGGCGCGGCCGGCCGGGTGGCGCTGCGTGGCAGCAGCTTGGCGCTGAATGGCGAGCTCGTGGGGCGTGCCGCAACGGGCGCACGCTCGGGCTCGGCCGAGCTCGATCTCGGCTCCCTGGCAGGCACCAGTTTCAGCGCGCTCAACAGCGGCCTGAACGCCGGTGGTTTTGCCGAAGAGCGCCAGCTTCGTTTGCGCAGCGGCGACATCGCGGTGGCCAGCGGTGACCACGTGGATGCTCGCCGCGTGACGCTCACCGCCGATACGGGGCGCATCGATGTGGCCGGCAGCGTGGGCACGGGCGCTGCTCAGGGCGGCGCGCAGGTGAACCTGTTTGCCGACACCGGCATCACGCTCGCCGAAGGCAGCCGCATCGTCGCCAACGGCAGTAACGCGGGTGCACGTGGTGGCGAGGTGCGTGTGGCCACCCGCAACGGCACGCTGGCGTTTGCCACCGGTGCCGAGATCGACGTGCGCGCCGGAGAGGCCGGGCCTGCGGGCTCGGTGATCTTCGGCGTGAGCCGCGACGGCAACAACGTGATGGGAGCCACGAGCCTGCAAGGCACCGTGCGCCGTGGCACCGGCAGCAACCAGGCTTCGGTGGATGTGGAGGCCACCCGGGTGTACGACGTGGCCGGCAGCGTCGACATCGACACCCTGGGGTCCGACCATGCCGCGTTCGTGGCAGCGGCCGACACCGCCGCGGTGGTCGGCACACTGCGTGACGAAACCGGAGCGATCAGCGGCGCGCGCGTGTTGGGCGCCACCGAAGTGCGAAGCCAGGGCAACCTGCTGCTCGACACCGCCTGGGATCTGACTAACGCGAACTGGCTGGCCGAAGGCAAGCCCGGCACGCTGACCGTGCGCGCCGCCGGCAACCTGACCGTGAGCCAGGCGCTCGGTTCGCCCGACAACAACATCCTGGCCGGCGACACCTGGAGCCTGCGTCTGGCCGCCGGCGCCGACCTCGCATCAGCGAACCCGCTGGCCGCGCTCAGACCAGAGCAGTTGCCTGCCGACAGCGGCTCGCTGCTGCTCACGGGCGCCAACGCCAAGCTGCGCACCGGCACCGGTCGCATCGACCTGACTGCGGCACGCGACATCCGCATCAACAACGTGGCGGCCACCATCTACACGGCCGGGCGCATCGGGGCGCGCGACACTGAAGCCAACGGCAACAACCGCTGGGCGGTGGACGGCGGGGGGATCTCGATGCACGCCGGCGGTTCCGTGGTTGGCGCGATGAACGCCACGGGTACTTCAGCCGGTGACCTGTGGATCAACGAGTGGCTGCGACGGCCGCGTACCTCGCAGACGATCCTGAACAACGGGCAGCAAACCGATTGGTGGAGCTATCGACCCCGATTCCAACAGGCCGTGGGCACTTTGGCGGGGGGTGACGTTGATGTGGTGTCGGGCGGGAACGTTCAGAACCTCGACGCGATGCTGCCTACTTCGGGCCGTACCTACCGCGATGGCGATGGCGTGCGACACGTCGACGTCCAAGGGGGTGGCAACCTGAATGTTCGTGCGGGTGAAAACATTGCCGGTGGTTCTTTCCTTGTGTCACGTGGTGAGGGCCGCGTGGAAGCGGCGGGCGATGTCGGGGTCGACCGGCGTACTCAGCTTTATGTGATGGGTGCCAGCAGTGGCGCGGTCCCCGAAGGCGCGGGCATCGACGTGGTTGCCGGCGGAGCGATTGCGCTGCAAAGCGTCTTCAACCCGACTGCCATGGTCATGCGCGGGAGGGAGTCGGGCGATCCGGCCACGGGGCCGAGCTTTGGGGCCAACTCCACCGTGCCGTACTTCTTGACCTACACCTCCAACAGCTGGGCGGGTGCGCAATCCAAGTCGGGCGATGTGTCATATGGTTTTGGGGCCGACGGTGGCCAGTGGCGACCTATTTCACCGAGCGCCTCCAGCAGCCTTGCCAGCCAGTTGCAGGGCTACAAAGGCGTGTTGCCGCCCAACCTGGCTCTCGTTGCCCTCGACGGCGATATCGTGGGGTCGGAGACGCCAGGTGCCATCACCACCATGCCTTCTGCGTCGGCGAGCGTCAGCTTGCTGGCATCTCAATCGCTCAGGAATGTCGGGTTGCACGTGTCGGACCTCGACCCTGCCCTGGTGTCTACCTCGACGAACTTCATCTTCCGTTCGAGCGTGATCGACGGGTTGGCCCTGCAGGCGAATAGAGATGCCGCACGCATCGTCGAGCGCAACCATGATCGACCGTTTGCCTTCGAAATCCAGGCACTTGCGGGCAGCTTCCTGGCCTCCCCCGGAGATGCCGTCTACCTGCCGGCGGTAGGGCGTGTGCGCGCCGGTGTCGACATAGTCAACGCCAACCTGGTCTTGCAGAATCTGCACGAGAACGACGTCACCGAGGTGCGTGCCGACAGCGGCGATTTTCGGGCGTTGGCCACGTTGGACATGCGTGGTCCTGGCCGATTGCTGCTGCAGGCAGGTCGCAACATCGATCTCGGCACGGGGAGCGTGTTGGCGACGGGCAGTGCCGGCAACACGAACCTGTCCACGGACCAAAGCGCCCGCATCACGCTCGTGGCCGGCGTGAACGGCGACATCAATCTTCCGAGGATGGATGCGGCCTACGCCGAGATCGTGGCCCTCAACAAGGCGTCTGCCGACATCATCGACCTGTATCGCCAACTCGGCACCGAGACCGATGCGGCCCGCGTGCTCGCAGCAGGCAGCATCGCGGCGCTCGCGCAGCGCGATCCGGTCTATGCCCGCTTCGTGGCGCTCGACCAGTCGGCACCACGTGCGTTGAACGCCTACCAGGCCGCCTTGCGCACGCAGGCGCTGCCACTTGGGCCCGGCGCCGATGGCACGGCAGCGGTCAACCTGTACCGCTTGCTCAACACCGAGGCTGACGTGGCCAAGCTGAGCGCCGCGGGTTCTCTGGCTGCGCTCGCCGCTGCCCCGGGGGGCAGCGCCTACAGCGCCTATGTGGCGCTGGAGCAGCGCTACCCGCGCTTGTTTGCCGACTATGTCCAGCGGCGAAGCGAAGGCGCCATCCCGATCGGTGTGACGCCGATTGTTTTTTCGGATGCGCTGGCCCAGGTGATCGCCGAGGTGGCACGGCCGGAGCACGTGACGGGCGGAAACATCTCGAGCTTCCAGACCTCGATTCAAACCAATGGCGGCAGCGACATCGACTTGTGGGCACCGGGCGGCAATATCGTGGTCGGCCTCACATCGCTGCCGGCTGGCAGGACGGTGGGGGTGCTCACCACGGCGGGTGGTGCCATTCGCGGTGTGTCGTCGGGAGACTTCAACATCAATGTGGGCAAGGTGCTCACGGCACAGGGGGGCGACATCCTTCTGTTCTCGACGCAAGGCAGCATCGACGCGGGTCGGGGCGCCAAGACCTCGTTGACAACACCACCACCGGTGCGCACCGTGGTCACCGACGAGGCTGGCAACCAGACGGTGAAAGTCACCATCTCAAGCAGCGCCGCCGGCAGCGGCATCCAGACCCTCAGCTCCGACCCCGATGGCCTCGGACCCTTGGCGACACCGAAGGCCGGTGACGTGTTCCTCTTCGCCCCCGCCGGTGCCATCGACGCCGGTGAAGCCGGCATCCGCTCCAGCGGCAACATCGTGCTCAATGCGCAAACGGTGCTGAACGGAAGCAACATCTCGTCGAGCGGAAGCTCGCAAGGCGTGCCGGTGGTTGCGACCGGCAGCCTGGCTTCATCCCTCGCCACCAGCGGCAGCACCTCCGACAGCGGCTCCAAGGCTGCGCAAGACGCCGCCAAGAACGCCGCCGAGGCGGCGCGTGCGGCCACCGCGACAGGCGTGCAAAAGCCCAGCATCCTGACCGTGGAAGTGCTCGGCTTCGGCGAGAAAAACTGCAAGGAGCAAGAAAAGGACTGCTTCGCCAAATGACCCCGGCCGCCCACGCAAACTCCGCCATGCCTGCGGGCCGGCGCATGCGCCTGCTCAACGTCATCCGCTCGGTCGACCCGGCCTCGGGCGGCATGGCGGAGGGGCTGCGCCAGTCGGTGCTGGCCACGCGCGCGATGGGTCATGAAGAAGAGGTGCTGACCCTCGACGCACCCGACGCAGACTTTGTGCGCAGCTTCCCGGCCACCACGCATGCCATCGGCCCGGCGGCCGGTTTGTATGGCCACAGCCCGCGGCTCGTGCCCTGGCTGCGTGCCAACGCGCCGCTTTACGACGCGGTGGTGGTGCATGGCCTGTGGCAGTTTCACAGCCTGGCGGTGCACCGCGCGCTGCGCGGCGGGCCGGTGCCTTATTTCATCTACCCTCACGGCATGCTCGACCCGTGGTTCAAGCGCCATTACCCGCTCAAGCACCTGAAGAAGTGGCTGTACTGGCCCTGGGCCGACTACCGTGTGTTGCGTGATGCAGCGGCGGTGCTGTTCACCGCGGGAGAAGAAGCTCGTCTCGCCGCGCAATCCTTTTGGCTCTACCGCGCCAAGCCGGCCGTGGTGGGTTATGGCGTGGCGCTTGCCGACCCGTCGCTGCTGGGCCGTGCCGAAGAATTCACCGCCGCCTGGCCGCAGACCCAGGGCAAGCGCATCGTGCTCTTCATGAGCCGCCTGCACCCGAAGAAGGGTGGCGACCTGCTGATCGAAGCTTTTGCCCAGGTGGCCGACCACGATCCCCACCTTCACCTGGTGATGGCCGGCCCCGACGACCGCTCGGGCGTGCGCGCCGGGCTCGAAGCGCTGGCAGCGAGCCTCGGCGTGGCACACCGCATCACCTGGACCGGCATGCTCAGCGGCAGCACCAAGTGGTCGGCACTGAAAGCGGCCGAGGTGTTTGCATTGCCCTCGCACCAGGAGAACTTCGGCATCGCCGTGGTGGAAGCGCTCGCGATGGGCGTGCCGGTGCTGATCTCCGACAAGGTCAACATCTGGCGCGAGATCGTCGAAGGCGACGCAGGTTTTGCCGCCAGCGACACCATCGCCGGCACGGTGCACAGCCTGCAACGCTGGTTGAAGCTGACGGATGCGCAACGCAGCGCGATGAAGCTGCGTGCCGCCGGTTGTTACGAGCAGCACTTCCACATGGCCGCAGCCGCTCGCCGGCTGATCGACACCATCACCCCACATGCGGGGGGTGAACAGGGCCTTGCCCGATTCACGACCCTGAAATAAAGCCTGGCTAATCTCACCGGCTGTCCCTTGAAGGTGGTTCTGCCTGCCGGTCATGAAAAAATTTGCCGCTTTTGCTCTCGTGCTGGTCTGCCTGCTGGCGTCTGGTGTTTCGAATGCCGCGTGGAACGCCGAGTGGAAGCAGCGCACCAAGCTCGGCCTGAACACCGCGACCGACGGCGCGGCCACCACGGCGGCGGTCGACACGGTGCCGGTGCTGGTGCGTTTGCACACCGGCAACTTTGCGTTTGTCGAAGCCAAGCCCGACGGCAGTGACCTGCGCTTCATCGCCGCCGACGACAAGACGCCGCTCAAGCACCACATCGAAAAGTTCGACGGCCTGAACGAGCTCGCGCTGGTGTGGGTGCAGGTGCCCAAGCTCGCAGCCGGCAACAAGGCCGAATTCGTCTGGCTGTATTACGGCAACCCCAATGCCGCACCAGCCGAAGACGCCAAGGGCAGCTACGACGCGGCCCAAGGCCTGGTCTATCACTTTGGCGAGCGTGAAGCCGCGCCGCAAGACGTGACGGCCAATGCCAACAACGCCTTGCGCTCCAGTGCCAAAGTGAGTGGCTCCGGTTTGATCGGCGGAGGCCTGAGCTTTGATGGCACCGGCGAGTTGGCCTTGCCGGCCACCCCGTCGTTGAAGGCAGGCGAGGGCGGCTTCACGGTGTCGATGTGGCTCAAGCCCGCCGATGCGTCCGACGCACAGATCTATACACAGACCGACAGTCCCAATGCGCTGCGTGTTTCCTTGCGCGGCGGCAAGCTGGTGGCCGAATCGGGCACGCTCGCGGCGACGTCAACGGCACTCATCACCCCCGGCACCTGGCAACACGTGGCGATCACGGTCAAGGGCGGCCTGGCGGTCTACCTCGACGGCCGTGAGGTGGCCCGCGCGGCCGGTGCCGTACCCGAGCTGGGCAACGCGGCCGTGGTCGGCAAGGGCTTCAAGGGCGAGATCGACGAGCTGCAGGTGTCCACCACCGAGCGCGGCGCCGACTGGATCAAGCTCGCTGCGCTCTCGCAGGGCCAGGACCAGAAGCTGGTGGTGTACAGCCCCGCTGAAGTGAGCGAGGCCGAGAGCGCCTCGTACATGAAGATTCTTCTGAGCGCGGTCACGCTCGACGGCTGGATCGTCATCGGCATCCTGATGGTGATGTTTGTGTTGAGCGTCTACGTGATGTTCGCCAAGACCATGTTCGTGCAAGCTGCCAAGCGCGACAACGAGCGCTTCAAGTCGCAGTTCGACCAGATGTTTGCGAGCATCGCCACCACCGAAGAAAAGCGCGAGCCCACCAAGTACCGCTACTCGTCGCTGTACCGGCTCTACGCCTCGGGCGCCGAAGAGTTGCGCCACCGCTTCGAGGCCTATGCCAAGGCCGGCCGCGAGATGGTGTTGACCGATGCATCGATCAACGCCATTCGCGCCACGGTCGATGCACGGCTGGTGCGCGAGCTGCAAGGCCTCAACTCGATGATGGTGTTGCTGACCATTTGCATTGCCGGTGGCCCCTTTCTCGGCCTGCTCGGCACGGTGGTCGGCGTGATGATCACCTTTGCCGCCATTGCAGCGGCCGGCGACGTGAACGTCAACGCCATCGCCCCCGGCATTGCTGCCGCGCTGGTGGCCACGGTGGCCGGCCTGGCGGTCGCGATCCCTGCACTCTTTGGCTACAACTACCTCACCAGCAAGATCTCCGAGCTGACTTCGGACATGCAG
>JACMKJ010000494.1 GCA_014380155.1 Rhizobacter sp.
ACGCGCCTTGCTGTGCCTGTCGTGCAGAAGCCGAAGCTGGCGCATGGCCTTTGCTCTCATGCGCCTGCGCAGCGACGGGGAATGCGCCGGCGAGCGCAAGCGCCAGCATGCCGATTGCCGCAAGGCCGCCGAGTCGCCGCGATGTGCGCAGTGAGGTGCGGTCCCAAGCGGGGAAATAGGATGAATTCACGGAGCGATTCCCTTTGGCGAGAAGAGACGCGACGATAGGCTGAGCTCGTGGGAGGGTCCAATTGATTCGCGGAATGAGCTCGTATTGACGCTGTCCATGCCGTGTAAGCTGCGAGCACAGGATGGTCCGATCGTCAGCTCGTTCGCTCGTGACCAATCACAGCGTGCGCCTTGCATCCGAGGTGGCGCCTTAGCGTTCGCATGGCGCGTGGCGCGTGGCGCGTGGCAGCTTGAACGGTACGTGTCAGATAGCCGTTCTGGGGCGTGGAGCCGCCGAGAAAGAAGTGCTCCCCGTGAGCGGTCGATTGAAAGCGCTCTGGCGAACTACCCCTTCCAAGTGAGTACCCAGCAGTTCGTTGAATGCCTCTGCCGGTGTCCGCCAGCCGGGCGTCTTGCGCGGTCTCGTGTTCAATGCAAGCGCTACCGCATTCAGTTCACTGACCTTGCGGGCGCTGAGGTCCGTTCCGTTCGGGAAGTATTGCCGCAGCAGGCCGTTGGTGTTCTCGTTGGCCTCTCGCTGCCAGGGGCTTTGAGGATCGCAGAAGTACACCTCCAAGCCCGTGTCCATGGAGAGCTTGGCATGCTGGCTCATCTCAGTACCTTGGTCCCAACGGCGGCAGTGCATTCGAAAACGGGCAGCCGCCCGTCACTCGTTCACGCCCTTCTGCATCCGAGGCGTACGATTCAAAATGCTTATCAGTAGCGCCAGAAAAACCGGGTGCCGATCCAGGTCATTGGGAAGACGGCGGGGACGCCGACTGCCGTCAAGTCTGAGGCTATTACGCCCGCACACGGGACCCGCGAGCCGACGCTTCCTTTGACGGCGACAACAAGCGCGAAGCTCGATAAGTTGCTAGTCAATCCGTCGGTTCGACCGTCTGTCGGAGCTCGACGCCTCGCACATCGACCACCACGCCGTTGGGCAGCCACGCCTGCACGCTCATCGCGCCGGAGGACTCCTCAACGCCGCTGCTCGCAGCCGTCGCCATGACAGGCAACTCGACGAACGCCTCGCGCGTTGCCACCGACCTTGCGACGACTGCGCGCTGGCGTCCCTGCTCATGCTCCCAGATCCAACGACTGAGTTGATTGGCATTGAGGTCGCACTCGCGCGCCAGCTTCGACACAGACGCCCCAGACTTGGCGCACAGCGTCACCAACTCGGCCTTCACGCGTTCGTGGAAGACCTTGTGCCCATCTCGCTTGCGGCCCACCACGAGGCGACCCACGAGTTCTTCCATTTCGTCTGACATCACGTTCCCGGTTCATCTACGTGGGAACGTAGGCTGTCAGCTCGAGGCCACCTCATCAAGGACGTCGTTCATTGACCGCTTACGACGGTGCGGGGTGGCTGGGATGGGGTATGCACAGAGACCTACTGCGCCGGGTGAGGGCGGTGCTCGCCATCGGTGCTGCACCGGAGGCAAGTCCCTACAGTAGTTCAGGCCGCCAACTTCGGCCGATGGGTGTGCACCGGCATGCGCCAGTCGATGCATTCGAGCAGCATCGACAACTGCGCCGGCTTCAGCGACACGCTGCCCGATGTGGCCTGCGGCCACATGAAGCGACCGCGCTCCAACCGCTTGGCCGGCAGCATCAAGCCTAGGCCATCGAACGACAGCACCATGAGGATGTCGCCGCGCCGACCGCGGAAGACGAAGACGTGGCCGCAGAACGGGTTCTCGGCAAGCGCCGTCCGCACCAATGCGGCCAGG
>JACMKJ010000047.1 GCA_014380155.1 Rhizobacter sp.
CGGAGACGCCACCATGGCGGCAGGCGCGGCCTGCACCTTGGCGACCGCAGGCGCCGGCGTGGCAGGTTTGGCCACCACCGGTCGCGCAGGAGGGGCAGGAGGTGCATCGGTCGCGCGGCTCTTCAGCTTGCTGGCTTCGATGATGACCCGCAGCGGGTTGTTGGCTTCGCGCGCCGCCCGAGCTGCAGCGTCGGGGTCGCGAGGCGCCACCGTCTGGGCAGAGGCGGTGCTGTGGTGGAGGGCGAAAAGGCTCGCGAGGAGGATCAAACAGTGGGTTTGCATTCGTGGGCTCGGCCTTGTGGGCAGTGGGTTCGTTTCGATAGAAACGTGCTGCCCCCGATGGGGCAGTTCGAAGCTTCGCAAGCCGCGTGCCTGAAAGCAAGCCCTGCATGCGGGACAATCCAACTTTGTTCACACTTCTCGCCACGCTTCATGACCGCATCGTTGCCGCCAGGCCTTGTCATCCAGAACTTCACGCCTCCGCTGCGCCTGGCCGACTTCAAGCTGATCGCCTTCGACATGGATTCGACGCTGATCAACATCGAGTGTGTGGACGAGATCGCCGACGCCGCGGGCCGCAAAGCCGAGGTGGCGGCCATCACCGAAGCCGCGATGCGCGGCGAGATCACCGACTACAAGGAAAGCCTGCGACGCCGTGTGACCCTGCTGAAGGGCGTGCCGGTCTCTGCCATGGAGCAAGTGCTCAACGAGCGGCTGCGGCTCAACCCCGGCGCGCAGGCCCTGGTGGAAGGCTGCCTGGCGGTGGGCATGAAGACGCTGCTGGTGTCTGGCGGCTTCACCTTTTTCACCGACCATGTGCGTGACCGACTGAAGATCGATTTCACCCGCAGCAACGTGCTCGAGGTGATCGACGGCGCCCTCACCGGCCGCATGGTCGACCAGCCCTGGGGCGACATCTGCGATGGTGAAGAAAAACGCCGCATGCTGCTCGCCACCTGCGCCCAGCTGGGCATCACGCCCGCGCAAGCCATCGCCATGGGCGACGGTGCCAACGACCTGCCGATGATGGGCGAAGCCGGACTGAGCGTGGCCTACCACGCCAAGCCGAAGGTGCGCGAGCAGGCCATGGTGGCCATCAACACAGGTGGCCTGGACCGCCTGCTCGAAGTCTTTGTCTGACCCCGCGGCGCTGATCAGCCCAGCTTGAACACGCTGACCGCCTGCTTCAGCGCCTGAGCCTGTTGCTTGAGGCTCTCGGCCGCAGCCGATGACTCTTCGACCAGCGCCGCGTTGTGCTGTGTCGCCGTGTCCATCTGCGTGACCGACTGATTCACCTGCTCCAGGCCGGTCGATTGTTCGACGGTGGCTTCGGCGATTGCCTTGATCGTGCCCGAGACCTCGCGCACTGAAGCCACCACCTCTTGCATGATGCGGCCGGCGTCGTTGGCGAGCGTCGAGCCCGCTTCGACACGCTCTTCGCTGTTTCGGATCAGCACCTTGATTTCTTTCGCTGCCGCCGCCGAACGCTGCGCCAGGCTGCGCACTTCGCTGGCCACCACCGCAAAGCCGCGGCCCTGCTCGCCGGCACGAGCGGCTTCCACCGCGGCATTGAGTGCCAGGATGTTGGTCTGGAAGGCAATGCCGTCGATCACCCCGATGATTTCGCCGATGCGCTTGGAGGCGGTCGTGATCTGCTCCATCTGCTGCACCACCTCGCCCACCACCGCGCCGCCCTTTTCGGCGACTTCGGAAGCACCGGCCGCCATGGCAGTGGCAGCGCGCGACGAGTCGGCGTTGTGGCGCACCGTGCTGGAGAGTTGGTGCAGCGTGGCCGCCGTCTGCTGCACATTGGCAGCCTGGTTCTCGGTGCGCGAGGACAGGTCGAGGTTGCCGCTGGCCACCTCGGACGATGCGGTCGAGATCGACTCCGCACCGACACGCACACCCGAGACGATGCCTGAGAGGTTGTGCACCATGCGCTGCATGCTGGCCAGCAAACTGGTGGTGTCGTTCTTGCGCGTGCTGATCTTCACCGTGAGGTCGCCCGACGCCACCCGCTCGACCACGCTCGCGGCATACGCCGGGTCACCGCCCAGCTGGCGCAGGATCGAGCGTGTGATGGCGGTTGCCATGCCCAAGCCCAGCAGCACCGACAAGACCACCCCGCCCAACAGCACGGCACGGCCGATGTCGTAGGTTTTCTGGCTGCCCGCGCCGGCCTCGTTACCACCTTGGGCGCTGAGCTCGACCAGCCGGTCCATGCGGCTTTCGATCTGCTGTGCACGCGGCCGCGCCTCGGTGTTCTGCAAGGTGATGGCTGCTTCGGTGCCTTCTTTGCTCGACACCTCCAGCACCTGCTTGGTGACGCCGACGAAGGCTTCGTTCAGCGTGCGGATCTCGCCCAGCAGTTTGCGTTGCTCTTCGAGTGTGACCAGGGCCAGGAACTCGGCCTCGTGCTTTTGATATTGCTCGGCCGCGGCCGCGACCGCATTGCCGTGGCGGCGCTTTTCGCGCTCGTTGGCGGCCATGGCGTGCTGCAAGGTGGCCAGGCGGATCGTCTGCAAGTCGCTGCGCCACTCGAGCGCGGCGCGCACCGCCGGCATCCAGCGGGTCTGCAGGTCGTTGGCGGCTGCGTTCACCTGGCGCAGTTGCAAGAAGGCGATGCCACCCAAGACCACCGTCAACACGATGGCCACGCCAAATGCGGCGATCAAACGATGGGACAGCTTCAGCCGGTCGATCCATGCCATGGGTGCGCTCCGAAATGACGATCTCACCCTCGTCGCGAGGGGTCGTTCAAGTCATATCGGCCGGAGCGTCGGGGTCTGAAGCGGCGAAGTGCGGAAATTGGCCTCAGGAGACGGAGCCGGCGGCAAAGTGCGCGTCCCTGTGGGTCGTGAGCGCGGTCTCCAGCATCAGGTGCAAGCCACCCACCAGTTCGGGCAGGCCGAGCACCGACAAATCGGGCACGTGCACAAAGCCTCCGCGCGTGCGCTGCCAGCGAGCATCTGTCGCGAGCACGTGCATCAGCCCAAAAAAGACGTGATTGCAGACGAAGGTGCCCGCGCTTTGCGACAGCTCGGCCGGCAGGCCATGGCGCCGCAGCGCCAGCAGCATTGCCTTCAGCGGCAGGCTGCTGAAATAGGCGACTGGGCCCTGCGGAACCACGGGCGTGTCGACGGGCTGGGCACCGTGGTTGTCAGCCAGGCTGGCGTCGTTGATGTTGATGGCCACCCGCTCCAGCGACAAGGCCTGGCGCGAGCTGGCCAGGCCCACACACAGCACCAGCGACGGCGCATGGAGCGCCAGCAGTGCATGCAGCTCGTGCAGCGAGGTGTCGAACACCGTGGGCAGGCGAGCGGCCACCACGCGATGGCCCGCAATCTGGCGCCCGTGCAAGGCCTGAGCGCCCAGCCAGCTCGGGTTGAGCGCAGCGCCGCCAAAGGCCTCGAAGCCGGTCAGCAGCACGGTCGGGGCGCTCAGGCCACGCGTGGGCATGTGTCGCCTCAGACGGGTGCTGCGGTCACGACGATGCCGTCTTCGTCGGCATACAACCAGTCGCCGGGGCGCACCCACACCCCCTGGATCTGCACCGCCACGTCGCGCTGGCCCTCGTTGCGCTTCTCGGTGGGCAACGGCATCAGCCCGAGTGCCCGGATGCCGAGGTCGCACGCGGCGAGTTCGGCACTGTCGCGCACACAGCCATCGACCACGATGCCGGCCCAGCCGTTCCTCGCGCCCGCCGCACCGAGATTGCCGCCGACCAGGGCCCGCCGCAGCGAGGCACCACCATCGACCACCAGCACGCGGCCGTCGCCGGGGGTGTCGAGCGCAGCCTTGACCAGGGTGTTGTCTTCGAAGCACTTCACGGTGGTGACGATGCCCGAGAACTTGATGCGTTTGCCGTAGTCGCGAAAAGCCGGGGGCAACACGCGGAAGCTGCCGTCGCTGCTGTTCTTGTGCGTGTCGCAGAGATCGCAGGTGGCGAAGTCAGGGTGGCTCATGGTGGTTTGAGGGCGTGGTTGAGATTTTGGGTTGCCGCTTCGCGGATGGCACTGAGCGTCGTGCGACTCGTGCTCACATCCGCAGCCAGTTTCAGGTGCAGCAGGCAGGGTCGTTGCGCTTTCAGCGCCTCGGCAAAGGCAGGCTCGAACTGAGCCGTGGTGTCCAGGCTGTGGGCCTGCCAACCGAAGGCGCGCGCCAGCGCCGCAAAGTCGGGGTTGAACAGATCACTGCCGCTCACCCGTCCCGGGTACTCGCGCTCCTGGTGCATGCGGATGGTGCCGTAGGTGCCGTTGTCGACCACCACGCTGATCAGCTTGCTGGCGCCGTAGCCGGTGGCGGTGGCGAGCTCTTGGCCGGTCATCAGAAAGTCGCCATCACCCGCGATGTTGACCACCGTGCGCTGCGGGTACAACAAGGCTGCGGCCACCGCCGCTGGCACGCCATATCCCATGGCCCCGGAGGTCGGGGCAAGCTGCGTGCGGCCGTGGTGTTGCAAACCGGCATAGCGGCAATAGCGGTGCAACCAGCCGGCGTAGTTGCCGGCGCCATTGGTGTACACCGTGTCGGCGGGTGCCAGGCGCTGGATGGTCTTGATGACCACCGCCATGTCGAGTGGCGCAACCGGCGGGGCCACCTGGTTGGCTTCGTAGTCGGCATGGGCCTGCGCCGTCCAGTCGCCCCAGGGCAATTGGGTGGGCGCGGCCAGGCCTTCGAGTGCCTTGGCCGCAGCGGCCATCGACGACTGCAACAACAGATCGGCCGCGTACACACGCCCCAGCTCTTCAGCGCCCGCGTGCATGTGGATCAGCTTTTGCACCGGGCGCGGTGGTTGCAGCAGCGTGTAGCCGTTGGTCGTCATCTCGCCCAAACGCGGGCCGATGGCCAGCACCAGGTCGGCCTGCTTGATGCGCTCGGCCAGTTTGGGGTTGAGGGCGATGCCCACATCGCCCGCGTAGTTGGGGTGTGAGTTGTCGAAGCAGTCTTGAAAGCGGAAGGCGCAGCCGACCGGCAGCTTCCAGTTCTCGGCAAAACGCTGCATTGCAGCGCAAGCGGCTGCGTCCCAGCCGCTGCCGCCGACGATGACAAAGGGCCGCTGCGCCGCCAGCAGCATGCTGCGCACTTCGCGCAGTGCGCCGGGCGCAGGCCACGCGTGCGCCGGCTCGGCGCGTGGCAACACCGGTGCGTTGGTGAGACGCGTCAGCATGTCTTCGGGCAACACCAGCACCACCGGGCCGGGCCGGCCCTGCATCGCAGTGTGGAAGGCTCGCGACACGTATTCGGGCAGGCGGTCGGCGTCGTGCACCTCGCCCACCCACTTGGCAAAACCCAGCGTGCCGGGGCCGAACATCTGGCGGTAGTCGACCTCTTGAAACGCCTCGCGGTCGCGCTGGTCGCTGGCCACCTGGCCGATGAACAAGACCATCGGCGTGCTGTCTTGAAACGCGGTGTGCAGGCCGATGCTCGCGTTGGTGGCACCCGGCCCGCGTGTCACGAAACACACACCGGGCCGCCCGCTCAGCTTGCCCTGCGCTTCGGCCATGAAAGACGCACCGCCCTCCTGGCGACACGCGATGAACCGGATGCGCTCACGGTGTTCGTGAAAGCCGTCGAGCACCGCAAGGTAACTCTCACCGGGCACACCGAACACGGTGTCCACGCCCTGCGCGATCAGGGCCTCGACCAGCACGTGGCCGGCGATTCGCGAAGCAGAAGTCGTCGTCGTCATGCAGCGACTTTACGACCCCCGCGCTGCGCAATGCCCATGCCCACCACTGATGCCGAGGCCACCCCCAGCGCAAGCGTGAGTGCCGAGCCGTAGAACACGCTGCTCGCCGAGCCGTGGTCGAGCAACGCGCCGAACACCGGCGCCGCCACGGCAAAGCCGAGATCGAGGCCCGAGTACACCGTGCCATAGACCCGCCCGGTGGCCCCGGGTGGCGACGCCTGCTTGATGAGCATGTCGCGCGACGGCCCGGCGAGGCCGGCGCCAAAACCCGCCACCGCCGCCACGGCCGCCAGAGC
>JACMKJ010000495.1 GCA_014380155.1 Rhizobacter sp.
ATGATCGCGCCGGGCACCGAGGTGAGGCCGCCGAGGATCACCACCGGCAGGGCGCGCAGGGCGACCGTGGACAAGGAGAACTGCACGCCCAGCTTGGAGCCCCAGATCATCCCGGCCACCAGGGCGACCACGCCGGCGACGCACCAGACGATCACCCAGATGCGCCCCAGCGGGATGCCGATCGATTGCGCGGCCTGGTGGTCGTCGGCCACCGCCCGCAGCGCGCGGCCGGTCGAGGTTTTCTGGAAGAAGAGCGCGAGCACGATCACCAGCGCGGCCGCAATGCCCGCAGCCACCAGGTCTTCCTGGCTGATCAGCAGACCGCCGGGGAACACCTTGTCGAGGATGAACATCGGCTCCTTCGGCAGGCCGATGTCGATCTTGTAGATGTCGCTGCCGAAGATGGTTTGGCCAAAGCCATCGAGAAAGTAGGCGATGCCGAGCGTGGCCATCAGCAAGGTGATGCCTTCCTGGTTCACGAGGCGGCGCAACACCAGCCGCTCGATCAACCAAGCCACCGCCACCATCACCGCCATCGCGGCGATGAAGCCCAGCACGTTGCCGATCAGCTTGCTCTCGAAACCCAGCCACTGCGGAATCCACTGCGACAGGCGCGCCATCGCAAGCGCGGCAAACAAGACCATCGCACCCTGCGCGAAGTTGAAGACACCCGAGGCCTTGTAGATCAGCACGAAGCCGAGCGCGATCAGCGAATACAACATGCCGGCCATCAGGCCGCCGAAGAGGGTCTCTAAGAAGAAGCCCATCAAAGCCTCCGCTGGGCCGCCCCGAGGAGGCTTTGCGCCCCCTTGGGGGGCAGGAATGAAATGACTGAGGGGGCTTGCATCAATGAGAAACCCCCAGGTAAGCCCGGATCACATCCGGGTTGTTGCGCACCTCGTCAGGCGCGCCGTCACCGATCTTCTTGCCGTAGTCGAGCACCACCACGCGGTCGCTCAGGTCCATCACCACGCTCATGTCGTGCTCGATCAGCACGATGGTGGTGCCGAACTCGTCGTTCACGTCGAGGATGAAGCGGCTCATGTCCTGCTTCTCTTCGACGTTCATGCCGGCCATGGGTTCGTCGAGCAGCAGCACCTGCGGCTCCATCGCGAGCGCGCGGCCGAGGTCGACACGTTTTTGCAGGCCGTAGGGCATCTTGCCGACCGCTGTTTTGCGGTAAGGCTGGATCTCGAGGAAGTCGATGATGCGTTCCACCACCGCACGCTGCTCGATCTCTTCACGCTGCGCCGGGCCGATGCGGATGGCCTGCATCAAGAGGTTCGACTTCATCTTCAGGTTGCGCCCGGTCATGATGTTGTCGAGCACGCTCATGCCCTTGAATAGCGCCAGGCTCTGGAAGGTGCGCGCCACGCCCATCTCGGCCACCTGGCGAGAGTTCATGTGCTTGAAGGTTTGGCCACGAAAGGTGATCGAGCCTTGTTGCGGCTGGTAGACGCCGTTGATGCAGTTGAGCATCGAGCTCTTGCCCGCGCCGTTGGGGCCGATGATGGCGCGTATCTCATGCTCGCGCACATTGAAGCTGATGTCGGTGAGCGCCTTCACGCCACCGAAGGCGAGGCTGATGTTCTTCACGTCGAGGATGACGTCACCGATCTTTCGCGCGGCCATCAGGCGGCACTCCTCATCGCAGGGAACGTCTTCACATCCACGATCTTCAGATCCGCCGACACGATACCCGTGCGCCCGTCTTCAAACTTCACCTGCGTCTCGATGTATTGCGAGCCCTTGCCGCCGTACAGCGCATCGACCAACACCTGATAACGATCGCCGATGAAGCCGCGCCGCACCTTGCGCGTGCGGGTGAGTTCGCCGTCGTCGGCGTCGAGTTCTTTGTGCAGGATCAGGAAGCGGCTGATCTGGCTGCCGGCCAGCTTGTCGTCGGCGGCGAGGTCGGCGTTGAACTTTTCGATGCAGTCACGCACCAGTTCGTAGACCTCGGGCTTCTGCGCCAGGTCGGTGTAGCCGCCGTAGGGCAGGTTGTGCTTTTCAGCCCAGTTGCCCACCGCCTCGACGTCGATGTTGATGAAGGCGCAGACCTTGTCGCGCCCATCGCCGTAGGCCACCGCTTCCTTGATGTACGGAAAGAACTTCAGTTTGTTCTCCACGTACTTGGGCGCAAACATGGCGCCTGCATTCGGGCCACCACCAATGCGACCGACGTCTTTTGCACGGTCGATGATCTTCAGGTGGCCCTGCGCGTCCATGAAGCCGGCGTCGCCCGTGTGGTACCAGCCCTCCGCAGTGAGCACCTCGGCGGTGGCGGCTTCGTTCTTGTAGTAGCCGCGCAAGAGGCCCGACGAGCGCACCATGATTTCGCCGTTGTCGGCCACCTTGATCTCCACCCCGTCGATGGGCACGCCCACCGTGTCGGCGCGGGCCTGGTGGTCGGGTTGCAGGCAAACGAACACCGCAGTCTCTGTGGAGCCGTAAAGTTGCTTCAGGTTGACGCCGATGGAGCGGTAGAAGCTGAACAGGTCGGGCCCGATGGCCTCGCCCGCTGTGTAGGCCACCCGCACGCGCGACAGCCCGAGCGTGTTGCGCAGCGGGCCGTAGATCGCCACATTTCCCAGCGCGTACAGCACGCGGTCGAGCAGGCCAACGGTGTTGCCGTCCATGCGCGCCGGGCCGACTCGGCGTGCCACGGCCATGAAGCGCTGAAACAGCCAGCGCTTGATCGAGCCCGCGTCTTCCATGCGAATCATCACGCTGGTCAGCAAGGCTTCGAAGACGCGCGGCGGCGCGAAGTAGTAGGTGGGGCCGACCTCGCGCAGGTCGATGTGCACCGTGGCCGACGACTCGGGGCAGTTCACCACATAGCCGCAGGCCAGCCACTGCGCATACGAAAAAACGTTCTGCCCGATCCACGCGAGCGGCAGATAGGCCAGCACTTCTTCGCGGTGGGTGAGCTTGTCGAAACGCGCGCCGGCCTGGGCGCGGTCGATCAGCGAAAAATGGGTGTGCACCACGCCCTTGGGGTTACCGGTGGTGCCGGAGGTGAAGAACATCGCGGCCACGTCACTGGCTTGCGCCTTGGCCACTTCGCTGTCGAAGAACCCCGCGTGAGCGGCGTTGAAGGCGCGGCCCGATTCGATCAGCGTGTCGATTGAATTGACACCCGGCTCGCTGTAGTTGCGCAGGCCGCGCGGGTCGTCGAACCAAATGTGTTGGAGGGCGGCGCACTGCTCACGCACTTCGAGCATCTTGTCGACCTGCTCCTGGTCTTCGACCACCGCAAACGCCACTTCGGCGTTGACGATCGGGAACACAAACTCGCCGGCCACTGCGTCCTGGTACAGCGGCACCGGGATGGCGCCGAGCGACTGCGCCGCCAGCATGGCCGCATACAGGCGCGGGCGGTTCTCGCCGATGATCACTACGTGCTGCCCACGCTGCAGGCCGGCGGCGGCGAAGCCGCCCGCCAGCTCGCGCACCAGCGTGGCCAGCTGCGACCAGCTCAGCGTCTGCCAGATGCCGAACTCTTTCTCGCGCAAAGCCGGGGCATCGGGCCGTTGGGCGGCGTGCTCCAGCATCAAACGCGGGAAGGTCGTGGTCACCACAGTCGCTGTCTCCGGGGTCGGCAGGAGGCCCTGCTCTTGGGCGGACTGTAGGAAGAAGTTTGACGCCAGGCTGTCGTTCTAACGACAATCCTAGGGACACTCCTCCCTGGTTCTTACCCGCAATGGCGACCCGCGACGAACCCGACATCTCCCGCAGCCACCCCCCGCTGGTGGCGCGCGCCCGCCCCGCCACCGAGTCCGAGCTGGCCGACATTCCCTGGCTCAAAACCTTGCTGACCGACGAGCGCGAGCGCGCCGTAGCCGACATCAAGGTGGTCCACGTGGCCATCGGCGAGCTGCTTTGCCGCGTGGGCCGCCCGGCCACCTTCTGGTTCGGTGTGATCGACGGTCTCTTGAAGATGAGCAACGATTCGAGCCGTGGTGTGCCCATCACCTTCACCGGCGTGCCTCCCGGCGGGTGGTTCGGCGAAGGCACGGTGCTCAAGCGCGAGGTCTACCGCTACAACATCCAGGCACTGCGCAAGAGCGTGGTGGCGGGCATCAGCGTCGAGACCTTTCACTGGCTGATCGACCGCAGCATTCCGTTCAACCGCTTCGTGATGCAGCAGCTCAACGAGCGCTTGGGCCAGTTCATCGGTGCGCGCGAGATCGACCGCATGAACGACCCCGACGTGCGCGTCGCGCGCAGCCTGGCCGCCCTCTTTCATCCCACGCTGTACCCCGGGGTGGGCAGCCTGTTGCGCATCACCCAACAGGAACTCGGCTACCTGGTGGGCTTGTCGCGCCAGCGGGTGAATGAAGCGCTGCATGCGCTGCAGAGGCTCGGCTTGATCCGCATCGAATACGGGGGTTTGCGTGTGCTCGATCCCGATGGTTTGCGCCGGCAGGTCGAGTGAGAAACGGCATAACGTGAGCGACGGGCTTCAGCAGGTGCGGAGGGAACAACGGCATCAGAGCCAGCTCCGCAGCCACCCCCTCCACCCCGGCGCAAGCTGTTGTTGGTGGGGCGTTCGGTACCGCCAGGTCTTCGACGCCGTGGCCGCGACTCGCAGCGTTTACTTCTCATGGAAGGCCGCGCGCAACACCTCCATCGCGTCGATAAGGCGGAGGACCCCAATGTGGCTGGCAATCTTTAACGCGGTGGGATAGACGTCATTTGTGCTCTGGCTCAGATTGACGTGCTCGTTGGGATGAAGCTCGTTGTAGTCACCTTTTCCGAAACCGAGAAGCTCCAGTGCGTTCTTGTTCGTCGACGGGCCGGCACTCCCTTGCAGTACGTCGACGAGAAATTGATCGTGATATCGATCCTGGCGAATTTGAATGCATGTCTGCACGATCGCATCTGCCAGATGCGGCTCGAGAAGTCCGAGTTCTTGGTTGGCAAGCTCAGCCGCTTGCTTGCTCGCGGCAAGGGCGTTGATCAAGTCCGGATACGCCGAGATCTTGATCCCGGTGATGGGAAAGCCCTCAAGGGCAGGCAGGGTGTGGACGCCGAAATACGCGGGGTTCGGTACCACTCGCTCCCCGAAACAGAGTCATGCTGCCAGCGGCCTCTATGTTTCTGATTGCAGAGGCGACGGTTTTCGTTGCTTCCTCAACTAAAGGCCTGGGAACTCGCCACGCGTGATCCCCATGCGCTTCCAGTTCTCGCCGTGCAGCCAATACAGCGTTCCCCAGCCGTATTCAATCTCTGTCCGTAGGATCCCATCATGGCGAAGGCAAACCTTGCGCGTTTCACTTTTATAGCAACCCTTTTTTACTGGGACCAGCATGTACTCTTCACTCGCAAAGGTGTACTCATCGATCTTTGTTGCCATCGGCTTGCCGCTGCTTGATAGGAAAACAAACACTCCCGCTCGATCCGGATTGAGGACGTGAGCAAGGACTGTCGCAAGGTCTTCCTGTCCATCGCCATTGAAGTCAGCGCCAGTTCTGACCATTGCTGTCGTCACGCGCTCGTTGTTGATCGCACGATCAGAAGGCGACAGAGGCCTCCAGCCGCTTGGTATTTCGTGAGCGGACGCAGATGCAAGCGCGAGAAAAGCTAGCAGCCCGATGAATATTCGGGAACCATTCATGGACAACTCCAACCGTTCCAGCAGAGCGCCGCAAGAGGCTTCACGCGGCTGAGTGTTGACAAGAGAAGATTTGGCAGCTCTCACCACGGAAAAGTTGAACCGTCCGCCCTTTGGCTTACGCGTTTCGCATAGGCCATCCCTATCACGTAGTCGGAGCAAAGTACGTCGAGGCTGTCAGGTTGAGCGGCGCCATACCATGGGTGGTCCCTACAACCAAACCGGCAGAGATGGACCGCATGCTGGACCTTGTCGACGGTGGCGTCATGCCAGAGTTCTTGCGTCACTACGGAATGCGAGGTGGTCGCAACGTCCGCAAAGGCGATATCTATACGGCATCAAAGCTTGAACTGGAAAAGCTTAAAACACCTGCGGAGGTAAAGAGCAGTCTGTCCGAAATGAAGGCGGCAGCGCTCTCGTACTGGCGGAGTTGCAGCTGTCATCGGCGCATACGGTGACCTGCGCGCGGCCATCGAATCAGAAAAAGTTCGAGCCATTGGAATTACCACTAAGCGGTCGGCATACGGGATCACGTCTGTCAGCGAGCAGGGCCTACGCTTCGAATTGATCAACTGGAAAGGCGTTTTCTGCGGCCGGGACATCAACCCAGCTCGCAGAAGTCAATCTCGCGAAGCCATCTATCGCGCCACGCAACACGCGACGTGGCGCGACGCCCTTGCCCGCAACAGCTGGCAACCTGCTTGGCTCTCCGGAAAACCGTTCGAAGACGCGATTGAGCTCGACACCATCTCGGTGAAGCTCGTCAGTCAGCTCCTGAAGTTGCGTCGCAACTGATGCAGCAAGCCCAGACGCCAGAACCCAATTTATCCAGATCGAGTCATCGACATATGTCCAACCGCCTTACGGATTCGCCAGTCACGCCACTGAGCATCGAACACATACTCGTCGCTCCGGAAGTTCAGCGCGTCGAATGCAGTGCGGCCGACTACAGCTCCGTGGCACGCGGCAAAGTGGTCAGCAAACATGACTTCGTCGACCAGCAGGGGTGTCGACTTCCGTCCGTTGTCTTCGGACTCACGCTCACGGGCACTGAATCGCCAGAGGTCTTCGGGAGGATTCTCCCCAAGAGCTATCGCGACGTACATATGGTGCCCGACATGACAACCTACGTCGCGCCGTCCATTCTGGGAGCGGCTGCATCGGTCATTTGCGAGCCTTCGGGTGCCTTAGCGTCGCCTCTGTATGGAAGTGAGGTTGATGCCTCCGAATTCTCGGCGCGCGTCGCTCTCCGCAAGGCCATCAAGCGCCTGAGTTCTCTCGGCCTCACAGCAACGGTCGCGCCCGAACTCGAGTTTTATCTTCTACGCAATGAAAAAAGCTCGCCGAATGGCGCTTCTCGACTGGAGGCCGCCGTCGCCAAGAACAGCTATGCCTGCGAGCGCGCCTGCGAAGCCTACTCGCTAGAGCGCACTTCGCACTTCAGCGCGTTTTTCGACGAGTTGCTGCGCGCGTGCGAGGGTGCTCGCATTCCTGTCACGGGGTTTTCGCACGAGTCAGCGTACTCGCAGTACGAGGTTAACTTCGCGCCCGGTGCGCCGTTGGCACAAGCCGATGCCGTCTTTCGGTTCAAGCGCTTGGCACGGCAAATAGCAGCGCGCCAGGGCTTTCTCGCAAGCTTCATCCCCAAGCCATTCCTTGCGCAACCGGGTTGCGGAATGCATTGGCATTTCAGTCTTCAGGGCCAGGACGGCACCAACGCGTTCGCTGGTATCGGTGGGCCCAGTGACGTGAGCAAGACTCTTCTGCATTTCATCGCCGGCTTGCAGCGTGATGCGGCGGCGGCGATGGCGTTCTTCGCGCCGTACGACATGTCTTACGACCGCATCCGTCGCAGCGACGCATCGCCCTCCATCGCAAACTGGGGCTTTGATGATCGCTCGGTTGCGTTTCGAATTCCGGCCTCGAGCGCCAAGAACCGCAGAGTCGAGAATCGTCTTCCCGGCGGTGACGCTAGCCCCTACCTCACTGTCGCCGCCACACTGGGGCTTGGCACGCTCGGCATCGAGGAGTCGCTGCCTTGTGGAGAAGCAGGCGGCGGGGGAGGGTGGACGGACAGCAAGCGATTGCCGCGATCAATGACCGAGGCAGTGTCTTTGCTCGATGAAAGCATCCGCATGCGCCAGCTCTTTGGCGACCCGTTGGTCGATCTCTACTGCGCCATAAAGCGCAAAGAGAGCGAAGAGCGCAACGCGACATCCGAAGCACGGAACCAGTGGGACATGGTTCACCTGCTCGAGCAGGCTTAGGCTCCGAGATTTTCAATCTTTGGCAGGTTCCGGGCCACCGTGCCTGCCTCCAACTACGACAAGCAAGCATGGGAAGCACTCCACATGGATGACAAAAGAAACCGCCGGCGATTTCTGAAGAGAGCGTCCGCCCTGATGGGCTCTGCGGGCCTCGTGGCCTGCGGCGGAGGGCGAGACACGGCGGCGCCTGTTTCTTCCCCTCCCGTCGCGGCTGTCCCTACCCCGCCGCCACTTCCGCCGGCCACACCATCCCCGGCGCCACCGCCACCTCCCGCCCCTGTTCCAGAAGCGCCCCCGCAGCCTCCAGCCGGAGCCGCCACGGCCACGCTTACGCGGCAGTCCATGATGCTTGCTCGCATGGTGGTGTTCAATACTTGGCACGCCAGCAGTCGGTACGAGCGCTATCAACGCCTCGCGGTGCTGGAAGGCGACGTGGCCAATATTCCGTTCCATGGAGAGGACTTCGCAAGGGGAGGGGCGCTGCGCGCGTTGGCGTCAAGCACCTACTACCTCGAGATGGATGGCGTGCGCTTGGCCAGCACCACGGTGATGGCCGGCGCTACATCAGGTAGCTTCAATCTCGCGCTGGCAAACATCAACCAGGGCTGGCACTTGTTCGAGGTCACCAGCACGGCAGCGGCGGCGGAGACTTGCCCACGCTGGTTCATGTTCGTTGACCGCGGCCAGGCTCTCGGCACGCTAGGAACACCGGTAGCATCCGGCTCCTATGACGTGGCCCACCGCAACACGCCGCACCACTACGCATTGTTGCCGGCCGGTACGCGACCAAGCGCGAGTCCACTCGTGCCTCGCACCTGTCCCGCTTTCAACACCGCAGTGCCCAGGGCGCAGTTGTTCAGGGAGAACATCACTCCCACCCGCGAGGGCAACATCAACCGGCTGAACAACGCACGTCGCGGCTACAAGACGACCTTCAACCGCCAAGCGTATTTCTGGTCCGACGCGGTAATGAAGCAACCTCGCGTCGCGCTGCTAGATGGTCCACGAAACGTGGGCAACTTTGTGATGCCGACTCACGTGATGACGACACGGCAGGGCGGAGCGTACTTCGCCGACCCCTGGCGCGTTGGCCGCGTCGACCCTGACGGCACCGTCACGACCCGCGCAGGCTACCGTCATCGAGATATCGACTCGTACTGGGAACACCCGCAGAACCTAGAGCTGTTGGGTGACTGGTCGTCGATCCCGACCGAGCGTCGCGGGTTCCACGAAATCTGGGGTCTCGCATGGGACCAGACGTCCCTCGCGACCGACCCGTCCGCGCTGCCAATCGAAGGTGAAAGACCTCACCTGGCCGGCCCTCGCCTCTTCGTCACCGACACGCAGAACAATCGCATCGTGCTGCTTTCCTTCAAGCACAACACTCACGAGCCGCCAGTGGTGACGGAGTTCCTGACGGGGCTCCAAGATCCATGGGACGTCGTATGGGTCGATGGGCTCATCTACGTGTCCGAGCGAACCGCCCACCGCATCGCAGCCTACGACGCACGAACCGGGCAGTTCAGACGGGTGGTCGTCCAAGGGCTCCCCCTGGCGACGATCGATACACACCGTGAAGTGCGCCGCGTGGGCACTTTGGAACAGATTCGCGCGCAGCCCTGTGTCGGCCCGGAAGGCCTCTTCTACCAAGATGGATGGCTTTACTTCGGCGCCAAGGCCAATGGTCAGGTGCGCCGCGTGAACCTTGAGTCAGGCGTTATCGAGGTGGTGTGCGCGCCCTTGATCGACGACAACAGCCACTACGTCAAGATCGCGGTGTCAGATGGAACCTTTGGCCCCAAAGGAACGGTGTTCACCTGGACTTGGAGCATCAGTAATTTCGGCATGCCCGAGGCCTTTCTGCCGGGCGGTCAGCGCTGGGCCTATAACGCTTTCGACCGAGTTTCGCGCGGCAAGGGTGGCGCATGGGAATCGCTCGGTTATGCGTCGGCCGGTTGCGTGTCACAGGGCCGCTTGCTGACAGGCTCTTCCGCTGAAGGGCTGATCCAAATCAGTTTGGCAGCGTCCAGCGACCCCGCGCCCGACATCACCCGGTACTACGCGGGCATGACGGCCTTCATCGTGCGCGGTCACAACCTCATCCATGGTCACCACGGGTACGGCTTCCATGGCATGCCGCTGCCTTGGGGTGAGTTGCCGGAGATTGACTACTACCTGCGCTGGAACGGCCACACGCCGCCGGTATGAGCGAGGAGCACGAAAAACGCGGCATAGCGCCACTTCGTCGCGCAGGATGCGCTCAGGCTCCCCGCTCAACTCTTCAATCGAGGGGGCGTGCCCCGGCAAGCCGGGTCACGCCCCTCATCTCCACGTTAGAGCTCACACGAGGAGGCTGCATTGAATCCAACCCCATACTCACCACCAAGAGCGGAGCTCGAACTGCCCGCTGAGTCAGTTCATAGCGCAAAAGCGCATCTATCAGATCCCAAGAATCGCGTCCTGGGGCGCCGGTTCGTTGCGACTCTGATCGACTATGTTGTCTGCGCCAGCATCCTTCTCATACCCGACGCCGTTTTGGGCAATTCGAGATACAGGGAAACACTTTGGGTCTGGCTGCTGCTCCTTGCAGCGTACTTCCCGCTGATGGAAGGCCTGACTGGCTACAGCGTCGGCAAGTTCATCGCACGAGCCAAAGTTGTTGATGATCATGGCAATGTTCCCGGAATTTGGCGCGCTGCGATTCGCACGGTCTTCCGCCTACTCGAAGTCAATCCTTTTCTACTTGGCGGAGTACCGGCAGGCCTGACCGCGAACTTCTCAAAGTCAGGGCAAAGGCTCGGCGATATGGCGGCTGGAACGTATGTGGTCGCAAGCTCGGCAGTCCGTGACATTCGTCGTGAGCCCTAACCCTTCAATCGAGAGGACTTGCCCCGGCAAGCCGGGTCAAGCCTCTCATCTCAAACGTTCGGCCTCTTCACACAGCACATCGAACCGGAATAGACCAGTGAATCCGATTGTTCGTCTCAAGCGTTGGTATCAGCGAGTCACTGCGGCACCTGTCGTACCACATGGCATGTCGTTCCATGCCATTGGTTTGCTCGATGCCTCTCAGTTCAAGCATGGCATTGAAGTCGTAAACGACGAAACAACTCCCTTCACATTCGTCCTGCAAGCGCTGCAGCGGCACGTCGGCCTTTCGCGGGGCGATGCCCATCTAGCCGCTGTCATATGCCATGCAAAAGGAGGAGTACTGCTGCCGGTGGCCAGCTTTGCAGTAGCCCAAGAGTCGGCAGCCCGAATTTCCCAAGATGCTCAGCGTCATGCCTATCCGCTTATTTGCCGCGCCGTCAGCAGCGAGGCCTAATACTTCAGCCAAGCGGACACACAACGGCGGGGCACGATTGCTTGCTCCGGCTGCATCGACGGCGCCGTCGTGTGCCGCTTACCTCAAACGTTAGGCATCGAATTCAAATCGCATGAGCACCATCCGCACCCGAATCGCAACGCTGGCTGACCTCGATGTCATCGCGTCACTGTTTGACGCCTATCGACAGTTCTACAAGCAAACATCTGACCTCGCGTTGGCGCAGAACTTCATCCGCGATCGTCTTACCAACAACGAATCCGTAGTTCTTTTGGCCTCAAATGAAAGTCAACAAGTTGTCGGTTTCTGCCAGCTCTACCCTACCTTCTGTTCGGTCGAAGCAAAGCCGATCTACTGCCTTTACGACCTGTTCGTCAGTCCAGATGAAAGGCGCTCAGGCGCGGGAAAGGTGCTGCTGCAGGCTGCAGAGAAGCTTGCGGCCGAGAGCGGCAAGGCGAGAATGGACCTCAACACCGCAAGAACAAACAAGGCGGCACAGGCCGCATACGAATCGCTTGGCTGGGTGCGAGATAAAGTCTTCTACGCCTATAGCAAGGCCGTCGATGCCTAACCCTTCGATCGAGAGGCTTGTCCCGGCAAGCCGGGACAAGGCTCTCATCTCAAACGCCAGGCATCGCAGGAATACAGAGGCGAGAATCCCACGCGCTTGCTGAAGTTGTTGAGCTCAATACGATCCGGGACAACCTTCGCCATGCATCGATTTCGATGACATCCGTCTACGTTCACACCGATGAGGTTCAAAGGGCGGAGCTACTGGCCAAGGTGTTCGGCTCCAAATAGATTTGGGCTCGGCGGATTCACATCGCTGAAGGCGGATGCGGCCGCTTAGGCCAAGCTAGGGATGGAGTTGCGGTCAATGCTTGGCAACATGCGCGCCCGAAGGAGGGTGCAACGTGAGCAACGCCGGTGAGCCGCAGGAAACGAAGTCTGAAGAGACGGACAAGGCTAATGCGCTCAGCAATCAGTCATCCTCACATCGAGCGGGTCGGGCGAGAATAGCCCTCATCCATGAATGCCTCCGACCCCGCACTCCAAAACCTGATCGACCGCGTGCTGGCTGCCCAGGCCACCGGCACTTCACTCAACATCTGCGGTGGCGGCAGCAAGAGCTTCTACGGCGAAGCGCCGCTCGGCGAGCCGCTGCACACCATGGCGCTGGCCGGCATCTCCAGCTACGAGCCGAGCGAGCTGGTGGTGACCGCACGCGCCGGCACTACGCTGGTCGAGCTGGAGTCGGTGCTCGCCGAACGCGGCCAATGCTTGCCTTTCGAGCCACCGCACTTCGTCACGCACGGCAGCACCGGCGCCACCGTGGGCGGCATGGTGGCGGCAGGTTTGTCGGGCCCGCCACGCGCCTCGGTCGGCGCGGTGCGCGATTACGTGCTGGGCGCCAGCCTGCTCAACGGCAAAGGCGAGGTGCTGAGCTTCGGCGGCCAGGTGATGAAGAACGTGGCGGGTTACGACGTGTCGCGCCTGCTGGCCGGCTCGATGGGCACGCTGGGCGTCATCCTCGAGGTCTCGCTCAAGGTGTTGCCGATGGCGCCGGCCACCGCCACGCTGCGCTTCCAGCTGGAGCAGGTGGCCGCGCTCGACAAGCTCAACCTGTGGGGCGGCCAGCCGCTGCCGCTCAACGCCAGCGCCTGGTGGGACGGCACCTTGCTCGTGCGCCTGCGCGGCGCGCTCGCCGCGGTGCAGGCCGCCATCACCGGCATGGGCGGCGACGTGATCGAGCCCGCCCACGCCAGCCCCTTCTGGGACGGCTTGCGCAACCACACCGACGAATACTTCACCAAGGCGCAAAAGGCCGTGGCCGGGGGCAGCGTGTCGTTGTGGCGTATGTCGCTGCCGCCTACCGCCAAGCCGCTGATCTTGCCGGGTGAGCAGCTCCTCGAGTGGCATGGGGCGCAGCGCTGGCTGTGCACTTCGGCCTCGGCCGCCAAGGTGCGCGAGGCCGCGCTGCGCGCGGGAGGGCATGCCACGCTGTTCATGGCGCAACACAAGGCGGGCGGTGCATTCGCGCCATTGAAAGCGCCACTCGACCGCATTCACCGCGACCTGAAAACCGCCTTTGACCCTGCGGGGGTGTTCAACCCCGGTCGGCTGTACCCTGGGCTGTGATCATGAGCAGTGACATCCCCAACGACATGCGGCGCTACTACGCGCTGCGCGCGCGTGAGTACGAGCGCATCTACGCCAAACCCGAAAGGCAGGCCGACATCGCGGCGGTGAAGGCCTGGTTGCCGCCGCTGTTCGACAGCCGCCAAGTGCTCGAAGTGGCCTGCGGCACCGGCTACTGGACGCCGTTTGCCGCCGCGAGCTGCGCCTCCTGGACTGCCACCGACGTGAACGACGAAGTGCTTACGCTGGCACGCGCCAAGCCGCTGCCGCACGAGCGTGTGCAGTTCATGTTGGCCGACGCGTATGCGCTCGGTGTGCCCCGGCAGTTCGATGCCGCCTTCGCCGGCTTCTGGTGGTCGCACGTGCCGCTGGAGCGCAGCTCCGAGTGGCTTGATGGCCTGCATGCCTGCCTCCTGCCGGGTGCGCGCGTGGTGCTCATCGACAACCGTTATGTCGAAGGCAGCAGCCAGCCCGTCACGCGGCGCGACGACTTGGGCAACAGCTACCAGACACGCCGCCTCGACGATGGCTCCACCTTCGAGGTGTTGAAAAACTTTCCCGCTGAAGACGACATGCGCCGCCTGCTGGGCACACGCGCCAAAGAGTTCAGCTGGACTCAGTGGCCTTACTTCTGGGCCTGCACCTACCTGGTTGCCTGATGCAAACCAAACTCTCACCCGAGTTCAAAGGCACACGCGACGGCGAGGCGGCCGAGGCCATTCTTCGCAAGTGTGTGCACTGCGGTTTTTGCACCGCCACCTGCCCCACCTACCAGCTGCTGGGCGACGAGCTCGACGGCCCGCGCGGGCGCATCTACCTGATGAAGCAGGTGCTCGAAGGCGAGCCCGTCACGCGCAGCACCCAGTTGCACCTTGACCGCTGCCTCACCTGCCGCAACTGCGAGACCACCTGTCCCTCGGGCGTGCAGTACGGGCAACTCGTTGACATCGGCCGCAAGCTGGTCGAAGAGCGTGTGCCGCGCCCCGCCAAAGAAAGGGCGGTGCGATGGCTGCTCAAAGAAGGCCTGACCTCGTCTGCCTTCGGCCCCGCGATGAAGCTCGGCCAGATGCTGCGCCCGCTGCTGCCGGCAGCGCTCAAGGACAAGGTGCCCGCCAAGGCTGACCCACGAACAAGCGCGCGCGCCCACCAGTGGCCCACCCGCGAACACGCGCGCAAGGTGCTGCTGCTGATGGGCTGTGTGCAGCCTGCCATGGCGCCCAACATCAACAGCGCCACCGCGCGTGTGCTCGACGCCGCCGGCATCCAGACCCTGGTGGCCGACGATGCCGGTTGCTGCGGTGCACTGCGCACCCACCTGGCCGACACCGAAGGCGGCCTCAAAGACATGCGCCGCAACATCGACGCCTGGTGGCCGCTGGTGCTGGCGGGCAAGGTCGAGGCGATCGTGATGAACGCCTCGGGCTGCGGTGTGACCGTGAAGGACTATGGCCACGCACTGGCGCACGACGCGGTCTATGCCGACATGGCCCGGCGCATCAGCGAGCTCACGCGCGACCTGAGCGAGCTGCTGCCCGACATTGCCCCCCGGCTCAAGACCAAGCTGCGCAAGCCGAAGCTGCGCGAGTTGGTGTTCCACCCACCTTGCACGCTGCAGCATGGCCAGCAGTTGCGCGGCGGTGTCGAGACCCACCTCGCCACGCTGGGCTTCGAAGTCAAGCTGGCCGCCAGTGAGAGCCATCTGTGCTGCGGCTCGGCCGGCACCTACTCGGTGTTGCAGCCCGAGCTGTCGCACCAGCTGCGCGACCGCAAGCTCAGCGCCTTGGCCGCGAGCGAACCGCAGGTGATCGTGTCGGCCAACATCGGTTGCATCCAGCACCTGCAAAGCGGCACGGCCATACCGGTGCGGCATTGGGTCGAGGTGATCGACGAGGCGCTCTACTCGGGCGTGGGCTGAACGACGCTGCACTGTCCGCACAGGCGTGTGTCAGCGATGTGAAAGGCCGCAGGCGAAACAGGCCTTGTCGGGCCTTGCCAACGACCTAGGGTTGTCACTGATTTGTCGTCATGGTTTGCGGGTTCGTTTGATGGAATCCGATGGTTCTCACAACCGTTGGACGCATTCCAAATGAACCGCAAATCTCTCCTCGCTCTCGCCCTGCTCGCCGGCTTTGCCAACGCTGCCTCGGCCCAATCCTCGGTCACCCTCTTCGGCGTGATCGACGCCAATCTGCGCCAGATCGACAACAACGGCGTCAAGGTCCGGCAGCTCGGCACCGACGGCCTGAACAGCAGCCGCCTCGGTTTTCGTGGCGTCGAAGACCTGGGTGGCGGTCTGAAGGGCAGCTTCTGGCTCGAGGCTGGGTTGAACCCCGATGACGGGGGCATCAACTCCAGCGGCAAGTTCTGGCACCGCCGCTCGACCGTCAGCCTGGAAGGCGGCTTCGGCGAGATCCGCCTCGGTCGCGACTACTCACCCACCTACACCGGCATCTCCGATTTCGACGCCTTCGGCGACAACGGCGTGGGCAAGTTCTCCAACCTGCAGTCGCGCCTGGGCGGCACGGTCAACACCAACAGCCGCCTCGACAACGAAGTGCAGTACTTCCTGCCCAAGGACCTGGGCGGTGTGTACGGCTCCCTGGCCGTGGCCGCCGGTGAAGGCACGGTCGGCAACAAGTACATCGGCGGCCGTGTCGGCTACGCCGCCGGCCCGTTGAATGTGTCGGGCTCCTACGGCACGACCGATGCCAACGCGACGGAAGACAAGTACAAGATCGGCTCGCTCGGCCTGGCCTACAACCTCGGTGTGGTGCGCCTGCTCGGCTCGTTCACGCAGATGAAGTTCTTGTCGCGTGAAGAGAAGCTGCTGCTGATCGGCGCCACGGCGCCGGTGGGCTCGGGCCTGATCCGCGCATCGTTCGGCCGCGCCGACCTGTCGGGCGGCACCGGTGCCACCCGCACCGCCGATGCCGACGACGCTTCGCTGATCGCCGTGGGTTACGTGCACAACCTGTCCAAGCGCACCGCGCTGTACGGCACCTACTCGCGCATTGCCAACAAGGGTGCGCAGAACTTCCAGGTCGGCGCCACCACGCCGACACTGCCGAACGGCCAGAAGTCGCAAGGCATCGAAGCGGGTCTGCGTCACAGCTTCTGAGATCAGGCCCCGGTGCCGCGCGGTTGCCGGCGCCCGTTGAGCAGGAGGCCCACCCAGGTGGGCCTCACCGCATAGCGGTAGCTCAACAACAGCAGCGCGGCGCAGAGCACATTGATCAGCAGGTACTTGATCGCCCAGTGCCAGTTGAGCAGCATGAACGCCGTTTGCAGCGCCAGCAACAGCGGCAGGTGGGCGATGTACATCCAGTACGACGCATCGGCCAGGTAACGCAAGGTCGCGTTCGGCTGGCTGAGGTAGCGCATGCCAGCGCCCACAAAGGCGAGCGCCCAGCTCATCAGCGCGAGGCCATAGGCGGCTGCCAAGAGCGACTGACGAGCGCCGATGGCCTGCATGCCTGCGCTGCCCGCCTGCAAGCACACCAGGACCGCCACGAGGCCGAGCGCGAAGTTAACGCGCCAGTGTTGCGCCAGCTTGTCCAGCAGTGACCGTTGGCGATCGAGCAACCAGCCGAGGCCAAACACGTAGGCATAGATGAACAAGGGCACGGCCGGCGGCAGCAGCGTGTAGCCCGGCGTGGGAACGCCCAGCCAGATGTTCCAGTCGGGGATGAGCGCGAGCGCCACAGCCACCGGTGCGGCCAGCATCAGCACCCCCGCACGCGATGCCAGCAGTGCACGCAGGGTGCGGTCTGCGCCTGCCGCGAGCACGCCGCGCGTGTCGACGGCCTGCCACACGTTGCGCAGCGCAATCACCAAGGCATACAGCCACAGCAGCAGGTACAAGAACCACAGGTGCAGGAAGTTGAGGCCGCTCTCCTTCAAGCCGCTCGGCAGCGGGTTGGGCAGCTGCCCGCCGTTGCTGCGTGCCAGTGCCCACAGCACGACGGCCCCGATGGCGATGAAACACACCGGCCATGCCAGCACCAGCGGTGCCAGAATGCGCGCGGCCCGGTTGCGCCAGAACGCGGCAAGCCCGAGGCGGTGGAACAGCATGTGCGCCAGCAGCCCGGCCACCAGAAAGAACACCGACATCCGGAAGATGTGGATGAGGAACATCAGGATGGCGAGCGCCGTGCTCTTCTGGGTGTCGCTCACCGGCCAGAG
>JACMKJ010000048.1 GCA_014380155.1 Rhizobacter sp.
ACATGCCGCCCGAGCCGATGGCGATCATGCCCTGGATGATGTGAAAGCCCTTGCCCAACGGGTCGGTGGTCGGGTCGAGCAGGGTGCAGACGCGGTTCTTCTGGTATTCGTGCAAGAGCGGCCAGGCCACGTCGGGCTGGCAGATGCGGTCTTCGGCCAACACCATGGCCGCGATGGCGATGACACCCACCGCCAGCACCGGCAGGATCAGCTTCCACGACAAGCCGGCGAAGAAGATCACGTAGAGCCCCGCCGACAGCACCAGGATGGCGGTACCCAGGTCGGGCTGCTTGACGATCAGGCCCACGGGAATGGCCAGCAACAGCAGCGCGACCACGAAGTCCGACACCCGCAGCTGGCCTTCGCGGCGCTGGAACCACCAGGCCAGCATCAGCGGCACTGCAATCTTTAGCACCTCGCTCGGCTGCACCACCACACCCACATTGAGCCAGCGCGTGGCGCCTTTTTTGGTGATGCCGAACAAGGCCACCGCAATCAGCAGCGTCACGCCCACGACATAGAGCGGCACAGCCAGGCCCATCAGCTTTTGCGGTGGGATCTGCGCCACCACGAACAGGATGCCCAGCGCCAGCAGCATGTTGCGGCCATGGTCGACAAAGCGCGTGCCGTGGTCGTAGCCGGCCGAGTACATGGTGATCAGGCCCATCACTGCCAGCAGCAGAATGGCCAGCGCGAGCGGGCCGTCGAAACCCATGAACACCGGCTTGACGCGGTGCCACAGCGACGGCTTGCCGAAGGTCGCGCTCATCGTGCGCCCCTCGCAGAAGCCGCAGGCAACGCCGCTGAGGCGGCCGACGCGGCGGCCGACACCGGCACCACCAGCGGTGCGCTCAGGCCGCCGCTACCCGGCCCGATCGCATAAGCACCGGCCCCCGGCAGCGGCACGGCCGACACGGCACGAGAGGTTCCGGTCGGCGCGGCCGACTTGCCTTCGCGGGTGAGCGCAATGTCTTCTTCGCTCGGGTACTGGCCGAGCAGCAGGTAATCCATCACCCGCCGTGCAATCGGCGCGGCGCTGGCAGCGCCGAAGCCGGCGTTTTCGACCACCACCGCGAGTGCGATGGTCGGTGTTTCGACCGGCGCAAAGGCGATGTAGAGCGCGTGGTCGCGCTTGTGCTCTTCGAGCTTGGTCGCGTTGTATTTCTCATTGGCGCGCACCCCCACGGCCTGCGCGGTGCCGGTCTTGCCACCGCTCACATACGACGTGCCGGCAAACACCCGTGTGCCCGTGCCGCCCTGCGTGACCTGCTGCATGCCTTGCAGGATCACCTTGACGTGTTCGGGCTTGAGCGGCAACGGGTCGAGCGCGTCATGCGCTACCTGCCGGCGCTCGCGCGTGACCACGTCTTCGACCTCGCGCACCAGGCGCGGCTTGTAGCGCTCACCGCCGGACACGAGGGTCGACACCGCACTTGCGAGCTGCAACATGGTGAAGTTGTTGTAGCCCTGGCCAATGCCCAGCGAGATGGTTTCGCCGGCGTACCACTTCTGCTGCTCGGGCTTCTTGTAAGCGCGCGCCTTCCAGGCGGTGGAAGGCAGCAGGCCCGTGACTTCGCCTTCGATGTCGATGCCGGTCCTGCGACCGAAGCCGAAAGGTTCGAGCTGGTCATGGATGGTGTCGACGCCCAGCTCATTGGCGAGCGAATAGAAGTACACGTTGCTGGACAGCGCGATCGCCTTGACCATGTCGACCGGCCCGAGCCCACCGTCGCCGTGGCTGCGGAAGGTGTGGTTGCCGAACTGGAAGGTTCCGCCGTCGTGGATCACCTGGGTGGCGCTGCGCTTACCGGTGTTGAGCGCGGCCATGGCCATGAACGGCTTGAAGGTGGAGCCGGGTGGGTAGGTGCCACGCAGGGCGCGGTTGAGCAGCGGCTTGTCGATCGACTCGTTGAGCTCGCGCCACGACTCCGAGTCGATGCCGTCGACGAAGAGGTTCGGGTCGAAGGTGGGCTTGCTGACAAACGCCAGGATCTCGCCGTTGCGTGGGTCCATGGCGACCAGCGCACCGCGCCGCTCGCCGAACAGCTCTTCGACCAGCGCCTGCAATCGGATGTCGACCGACATCACCAGCTTGTTGCCGGGTGTCGGCGGGCTGCTCTTCAGGCGGCGCACCGCGCGGCCGCCGGCGCTTGTTTCCACTTCTTCGAGGCCGGTGATGCCATGCAGGTCGGCCTCGTAGCTCTGCTCCACACCGAGCTTGCCGATGTATTCGGTGCCACGGTAGTTGTCGAGCTGCTCTTCGGGCCAGTCTTCCATGACCGCTTTTTCGGCCTGGTTGATGCGCCCGATGTAGCCGATCAGGTGGCTGCCGACCTCGCCCAGCGGGTAGTTGCGGAACAAGCGCGCCTTGATGTCGACGCCGGGGAAGCGAAAACGCTGTGCGGTGAATCGCGCCACCTCTTCATCGGTGAGCTTGGTGCGGATCGGCAACGACTCGAAGCTCTTGCTTTCTTCGAGCAGGCGCTTGAAGCGGCGACGGTCGCGCGGGTTCACCTCGATGATGGTTTCGAGATCGTTGATGGTGGCCTCAATGTCGTCCACCTTCGACGGCATGATCTCCAGCGTGTAGGCCGAGTAGTTGTTGGCCAGCACGACGCCGTGGCGGTCGACGATGAGGCCGCGGTTGGGCACGATGGGCACCACCGCGATGCGGTTGTTTTCGGCCTGCGTGGCCAGCTCGTCGTGGCGCACCACCTGCAACAACACCAGCCGCGCCGCCAGCAGGCTGAAGGCGATCAGCACGAAGGCCGCAGCCGCCAGCAGCCGGGTGCGAAAGCGGCCCAGCTCCTGTTCGACGTTGCGAATTTCGGTCATAGCGGTCGATTCTGATCCGGGTCAGGTGGGCGGCGTTGCGGGGCCAGCAGCAAGAGCGACACCACCGGCCACAACAGGCTCTCGAACAAGGGCGCCAACATCAGCTGCCAACCGGGCAACATGCCCCCCACCGCCATGCGCACCAGCATGGCAACCGCGTGCGCCGCCACGAACAGCGGCAGGATCTGCAGCGCCTGCGACAACACGCCGAACCACAGCAAGCGGCGGTGGATCGTGATGGCAAAGAAGCTGAGCAACGTGTAGGCCAGCGCGTGCTGGCCAAGCACGGCGCTGTCGTGCACGTCCATCATCAGGCCGAACACGAACGCCAGGCCGACGCCGACGCGGCGCGACTGGTGCACGTTCCAGAACACCAGCACCAGCGCGACGAAGTCGGGCAGAAGCGGCACGCGGCCGAGCGGCA
>JACMKJ010000496.1 GCA_014380155.1 Rhizobacter sp.
CGCGACGGTCACCGGCTTCGGCTTGGACGGCGCGGCCGGCTTTGAGCTGGGCGCGGGCTTGCTGGCGAACGCCGCTGGCATCGGCGGGGCAGCGTTCTCCGTGCCGAGGCGGAAGGCGCCCACGGCATGGGCCAGCGTGCCGGCCTGTTGCTTGAGGCTCTCGGCGGCGGCGGCCGACTCTTCCACCAGCGCGGCGTTCTGCTGCGTCATCTGGTCGAGCTGCAGCACGGCGGCATTGATCTGGCCGATGCCATCACTCTGCTCTGAAGAGGCCGCACTGATCTCGCCAATGATGTCGGAGACGCGTTGCACCGAACCGACGATCTCGGTCATGGTGGCTCCGGCATCGGCCACCAGGCGCGAGCCCACTTCGACCTTGTCGACGCTGGCGCCGATCAGGCCCTTGATCTCTTTGGCGGCCTGAGCCGAGCGCTGGGCCAGGCTGCGCACTTCGCTGGCCACCACGGCAAAACCACGGCCCTGCTCGCCGGCACGTGCGGCTTCCACAGCAGCGTTGAGTGCCAGGATGTTGGTCTGGAAGGCGATGCCATCGATCACGCCGATGATGTCGCTGATCTTCTTGCTGCTCGCGTTGATCTCGTTCATGGTGGTGACCACCTGCGAGACCACGTTGCCACCACGAGCCGCCACTTCGGCCGCAGAAGCGGCGAGCTGGTTGGCCTGGCGGGCCGAGTCAGCCGATTGTTTGACGGTGCCGGTGAGCTGCTCCATCGAGCTGGCGGCTTGCTGAAGGTTCGATGCGGTCTGCTCGGTGCGCGCGCTCAGGTCCTGGTTGCCGGTGGCGATCTCGGAGCTGGCGGTGGAGATGCTGTCGGTCGACTGGCGCACCTGGCTCACGGTGCGGCGCAGCGACTCGACCATCTGGCCCAGGCCGTCGAGCAGGCTGCCCGCGACAGCGCCCTTGAGCTGAACGCCCAGATTGCCTTGCGCCACCTCGGCCATCACGCTCATCGCTTCGGTGGGCTCGCCACCGATCTGGCGCAGCACGCTGCGCGCCACGGCGTAGCCAACGCCGCTGATGGCCAGCAGCAGAGCGGCACCGATCAGCATGTTGGTCAGCACCGCCGCGCGGGCGACCTGCTTGGCATCTTCCATGTACAGGCCCGAGCCGACTAACCAGTTCCAGCCTTCGACCTTGACCACGTACTGCAGCTTCTCGACCGGTTCGGTCTGGCCGGGGCGCGGGAACATCGTGGGAACGAAAGCGTAGCCGGTCTTGCTGGCCTTGAGGGCGTCGATCAGGGACTTCACCACGTCGTTGCCGGCACCGTCTTTCACCTTGCCGAGCATGGGCTGGTCGGCCCACTCCGTCTTGATGGGGTGCATCACGCCATGGCCTTCGAGCGTCCAGATGTAGAAATAGTCGGCCTTGCCATCAGCGCCGCCGTAGCGTGCGAGCTTGATCGCTTCCTTTGCGGCCTTCTGGGCTTCTTCGACCGGCATCGTGCCGGCAGCGGCGCGGGCCTGGTAGGCGGCGGCGATGTTCTGCGCCGATTGCACGGCCGACACGAGCTGGGCGCGGCGGCCCTCTTCGACGTGATGGCCGATCGAGAACACCGACACGGTCGCCAATGTGGCGATGCCAGCGATGGCCACACCCACCAGCAAGCCGATCTTGCGTTTGAAGCTGAGTTGTTGAATCACGTTGAAATCCGTTCGCGTCTAGCGTTGAAGTTGAAAGGTGGCAACCACCTGGGCCAGTTGTTTGGCCTGCTCGTTGAGGCTTTCTGCTGCTGCGGCTGATTCCTCCACCAGCGCGGCGTTCTGCTGCGTCATCTGGTCGAGCTGGGTGACCGAGGTGTTGATCTGGCCGATGCCGTCACGCTGTTCCGACGAGGCGGCGCTGATCTCGCCGATGATGTCGGACACACGACGCACCGAGCTCACGATCTCGTTCATCGTGGAGCCCGCGTCGGCCACCAGGCGCGAGCCGGCTTCAACCCGCTCGACGCTGGCGCCGATCAGGCCTTTGATCTCCTTGGCGGCCTCGGCCGAGCGGCCGGCCAGGCTGCGCACTTCGCTGGCCACCACGGCAAAGCCGCGGCCCTGTTCGCCGGCACGGGCGGCTTCCACGGCAGCGTTGAGCGCGAGGATGTTGGTCTGGAAGGCGATGCCGTCGATCACGCCGATGATGTCGTTGATCTTCTTCGAGCTGGCGGTGATCTCGTTCATGGTGGTCACCACCTGGTCCACCACATGGCCGCCACGCGCGGCCACCTCAGCGGCCGAGGCAGCAAGCTGGTTGGCTTGCGCTGCCGAATCGGCGCTCTGCTTGACGGTGCCGGTGAGCTGCTCCATCGAGCTGGCAGCGCGTTGCAGGTTGCTGGCGGTCTGCTCGGTGCGGGCGCTCAGGTCCTGGTTGCCGCTGGCGACTTCGCTGCTGGCGACCTGGATGCTCTCTGACGACTGGCGCACCTGGCCAACGATGTGGGCCAGCGATTGCTGCATGCGCAGCAGAGCCTTCGTCATCTCGGCGACTTCATCGCGGCCGGTCACGTCGATGTGGTGGGACAGATCGCCATCGGCGATGCGGCCGGCGAACTCCTTGGCCAGGGCCACAGGTTGCACGATCGAGCGGCTGATGCGCCATGCGATCACGCCACCGACGGCGGTACACACGACCACGCCCGCTACAAGCGCGATGAGCACGGCCTGCATGATGCGCTCTGCGGTGTTGAAGACCTGCCTGCTCACTTTGGTGACGGCGGTCTCCACGTCGTCGAGCAGCGCCGCGGCTTCGACAAAGGAGGCTTGCGCGGTTTTCAGCGCCTGCGTTGCCTCCTTGGCGTCGGCGAACCCATTGCCCATCAGCTTCTCGGCAACGGGAATGAAGGCCTTGCGATAGGCCACCACGTGGCCGCGAAACTGTTCCAGTTTGGCCACGGACTCGGCGTTGCCGGCGACCAGGTCGCCAT
The DNA here is from genome assembly GCA_014380155.1 of Rhizobacter sp. GTDB lineage: Bacteria > Pseudomonadota > Gammaproteobacteria > Burkholderiales > Burkholderiaceae_C > Rhizobacter. The sequence goes on from JACMKJ010000496.1 coordinate 2,937, forward strand.
AGGTTTTCATGCACTGGTCGACACCGGCCTGGGCCTGGTCCCACGCGGCTTTCGCTGACTTCATCTCTGCGTCATCGAAGATGCCTGCCACCAGCGAGGCGCCTGCGGCCTTGGCTTCCAGCAAACGCATCTTGCCGGTGACCGCCGCAGCGTTGGCCGGCTGGATCTTCATGGTGATGCCCTGGAACGCCTTCTGCACCATCACGAGGCCGATGCCGCCGACGGCAGCGAGCGCGACGGTGAGCAGCAGCATCGTGCCGAAGCCGAAGAAGAGGCGGTTGCGGATGCGTAGGCGATTGAGCATGGCTGCGATCTCTGAAAGGGGGCGGTGCGGGTCAGGCCGACAGACGGAAGGTGCTAATCACCTCGGCCAGGCTGCCGGCCTGCTGCTTGAGGCTTTCGGCGGCGGCGGCCGACTCTTCCACCAGCGCGGCGTTCTGCTGCGTCATCTGGTCGAGTTGGCTTACGGCCACGTTGACTTGGCCGATGCCGTCGCTTTGCTCAGCCGAGGCGGCGGTGATCTCGCCAATGATGTCCGACACACGCTGCACGCTGCCGACGATTTCGTTCATGGTGATACCGGCTTCAGTCACCAGGCGTGAACCGGCATCGACCCGCTCGACGCTGGCGCCGATCAGGCTCTTGATCTCGCGCGCGGCTTCGGCCGAGCGGCCGGCCAGGCTTCGCACTTCGCTGGCCACCACGGCAAAGCCGCGGCCTTGTTCGCCGGCACGGGCGGCTTCCACGGCAGCGTTGAGCGCAAGGATGTTGGTCTGGAAGGCGATGCCGTCGATCACACCGATGATGTCGCTGATCTTCTTGCTGCTGGCGTTGATCTCGTCCATGGTGGTCACCACCTGCGAGACCACATTGCCGCCACGCGCGGCCACTTCAGCGGCCGAAGCCGCGAGCTGGTTGGCCTGGCTTGCCGAGTCGGCACTTTGTTTCACCGTGCCGGTGAGCTGCTCCATCGACGAAGCGGTCTCTTGCAGGTTGGACGCGGTTTGTTCGGTGCGTTGGCTCAGGTCCTGGTTGCCGGTCGCGATCTCGGCCGAGGCGGTCGAGATGCTGTCGGTGGCGCTGCGCACCTGGGTCACCACCTGGTGCAAGGACTTTTGCATGTCGGCCAGCGCACGGAGCAGGTCGCCCAGCTCGTCGCGGCGGGTCGAGTCGAGCCGTTGGGACAGGTCATTGGTGGCGATCAAGCGTGCGGCGCTCACGGCTTCACCGACCGGGCCGGTGACGGAGCGGGTGATCACGAAGGCCATGCCCACGCCCACGCCCAGACTCACCAGCGACAACACGATGAGCAGCGTCTTGGCCATGACCAGGCTGCGGCTCAGAGCTTCGTTCTGGCTGTCTGCGGCCTTGCGCTCATGCTGGTACAGGTCGTTCATCGCGCCCAGGTAGGCCGCAGATGCGGGCAGCAGCTTTTCCTTGAGCAGGGCTTCGGCTGCGAAGGGGTCGCCCACCTTGACGTGTTCATTCAGCTGGGTGCGCAGGCCCACATAGGTGTCGCGTTTCTGGGCGATGGCGGCCAGCAAGGCTTCGGCCTGGCTGTTGCCCGCGGAGCTGGCTTCCATCTTCTTTTGCAGCACCGAGATCTCTTGCGTGGTTTCCTTCATCAGCGGGCCGAAGTAGGCCTCGACGTCGGTCTGCCCGGCCGCCTTGGCGACGGCCACCGTGCGGGTCAGGTTGAGCTGCGTCTTGCCGCGCCATTCTTCGACTGTGGTCGCGCGGTCCTGGCTCATCGCTGCAATGCGCATCGCGTCGCTGGTTCGTTCCATCTCGAAGTAGGACAGACCCACCATCAGCAGCAGCAGGGCGAGCACGGCTCCGAAGCCGAGGCTCAGGCGTGTGCTGATCTTGAGGTTGTTGAGACTCATGAGCGATTCCGTTTGTAGTTGGAGTGACTGCCTGGTTTGGCCTGGTTCAGGCTTGGCTTGTGAGGCGGAATGCGCCCACCACCTTGGACAGGCTCCCCGCTTGTTGTTTGAGGCTTTCGGCTGCGGCGGCCGACTCTTCCACCAACGCGGCGTTCTGCTGCGTCATCTGGTCGAGCTGGCTGACGGCCACATTGACCTGGCTGATGCCGTCGCTCTGCTGCGAAGCCGAGGCCGTGATCTCGTTGATGATGTCGGAGACCCGACCCACCGAGCCGACGATCTCGGTCATGGTGGCACCGGCATCGGCCACCAGGCGCGAACCGGCTTCAACCCGCTCGACGCTGGCGCCGATCAGCCCCTTGATCTCTTTGGCGGCCTCGGCCGAGCGGCCGGCCAGGCTGCGCACTTCGCTGGCCACCACGGCAAAGCCGCGGCCCTGCTCGCCGGCACGGGCGGCTTCCACCGCTGCGTTGAGCGCGAGGATGTTGGTCTGGAACGCGATGCCATCGATCACGCCGATGATGTCGCTGATCTTCTTGGAGCTGGCGTTGATCTCGTTCATCGTGGTCACCACCTGGGCGACCACGGAGCCGCCGCGCGCCGCCACTTCAGCGGCCGAAGACGCCAGCAGGTTGGCTTGGCGTGCCGACTCGGCGCTTTGTTGCACGGTGCCGGTCAGCTGCGTCATGGACGACGCGGCCTGCTGCAAGTTGGAGGCGGTCTGTTCGGTGCGGCCCGACAGATCCTGGTTGCCAGAGGCAATCTCGCCGCTCGCGGTGTTGATGCTGTCGGCCCCGACACGCACCTTCCCCACCAGTTCGCTGAGCGACATGCGCATTTGCGACAGCGCACGCAGCAAGCCAGCCGCTTCGTCCTTGCCCTGGGTGTTGATCTGGCGCTCGGTGAGGTCACCTTGCGCGATGGCCTGCGCGAGTTGCTGCGCTTCGCCGAGCGGCTTGCAAATCGAGTTCATGTTCACCAGCGTCAGCGGGGTGATCACCACCAGCATGACGGCGATGGCACCAAACAACAGCACGGTCACCGTGTTGCCGACCTGATGCAGGCGTTGTTGGCCGGCCGTGGCAGCGGTGTCGATGTCTTTGGCGAGCGTCTCGATGGAGGCCAGCGCGCCGACGTAGTCGCCTTCGGCGCGTGTCACAAGAGTGACCGCGGCGCGAGCGGTGTCGAACGACTGTGCCTCGAGCTGCTTCAACACCGGCGCGAAGCGGGTCTTGAACTTGGTGACCAGCTCCATCGACTCTTTGGCGCGGGCGATCTGGGTGGGGTCCGTCAGCGCGGCCATCAGCTGCTTGCCTGACGTGTCGATGTCATCGAATGTCTTCAACCAGGCCGCCTTGGCCTTGGCAAAGCTTTCGGGCGACTCGTACTGGATCAGCATGTCTTTCTCATGCAGCCTGAGCTGATACATCGCGGTGCGCATGTCGCCGATGCGCTGCAGTGCCGAGAACTCGCCTTTGAAGAACGACATGCTCACCGAGTTGCCGTAGAACTGGCCCACCAGGCCGACACCCCCGACGATGAGCAGCGAGACCGCCACCACCGCGACAGCACCCAGCATGCGTGTGCGGATCGTGAAGCTGCGGATCAGGCTGTTCAGGTTCATCGCGGGTACCTCGGATTTTTCAAGCATGTCAGTCGTGTTCGAGTGCGGCTCCGGCGCAGCCGAGGCCAGTCACCCCAACTCAGTGGTCAAAACTCAGTGGCGCGACCTGCGCACCAGGCTGCCCACGTCGAGAATCAGCGCCACGCGGCCGTCACCCATGATGGTGGCGCCCGACACGTCGTTGACCTTGCGGTAGTTGGCTTCCAGGTTCTTCACCACCACTTGCTGCTGGCCGAGCAACTCGTCCACCAGCAGGGCGATACGCCCCCCTTCGGCCTCGACCACCACCATGATTCCGCTCACGTGCTCGAAGTCGAAACGGGGCACGTTGAACACGCGTTCCATCTCCAGCACCGGCATGTATTCGTCGCGCACCTCGACCACGCGGCCGCTGCCACCGATGGTCTTGACCATGTCGGGCTGCACCTGGAACGACTCGACGACCGAGCTGAGCGGGAGGATGTAGACCTCTTCGCCCACGCCCACCGACATGCCGTCCATGATGGCCAGCGTGAGCGGCAGGCGCACCGAGACGCGCATGCCATAACCTTCGGCGGAGTCGATGTCGACCGTGCCGCCTAGCGAGGTGATGTTCTTCTTGACCACGTCCATGCCGACACCGCGGCCCGACACGTCGGTGACCACGTCGGCGGTAGAGAAGCCGGGCGCGAAGATCAGGCTCCACACGTCCTGGTCGCTCATCGAATCGGGGGCGTGGATGCCTCGTTCGCGGGCTTTCTTGATCAGCTTCTCGCGCGACAGGCCACGGCCGTCGTCGCGCACCTCGATCACGATCGAGCCACCCTGGTGCGAAGCGCTCAGGGTGATGGTGCCGGTCTCGGGCTTGCCCTTGGCCAGGCGCTCGGCCGGGGTTTCGATGCCGTGGTCGCAGGAGTTGCGCACCAGGTGGGTGAGCGGGTCGGTGATCTTCTCGACCAGGCCCTTGTCGAGCTCGGTGGCTTCACCGAGCGTCACGAAATCGACCTTCTTGGAGAGCTTGGCGGCCAGGTCGCGCAGCATGCGCGGGAAGCGGCTGAACACCATCGACATCGGGATCATGCGGATCGACATCACCGACTCTTGCAAGTCGCGGGTGTTGCGATCGAGATCGGCCAGGCCGGCGGCGAGCTGCTGGTACAGCGTCGGGTCCAGCCCTTGTGTGTTTTGCGCCAGCATGGCCTGGGTGATGACGAGCTCGCCCACCAGATTGATGAGCTGGTCGACTTTTTCCACCGACACGCGCAGCGTCGAGGCTTCGACGGCGGCGGCCGGCTTTTCAGCCTTGGGTGCCGAGGCTTTGGGTGCAACGGCCTGGACGGCGGTCGACGCATCGGCGGCGGGATCGGCAGCGCTCGTTGCGGCTTGCTCGGGAGCGCCCGGGGCGTTGTCGAAGAAGCCGTAGCCGAGTTCGGCTTTTTCAGCCTCTGGCGCGCCGGGCGCGCCGTCGTGGAAACCAAAACCCGGGCCCATCGGCAGCAGGCTCACCTGCTCGCGCGACACGTGGAAGGTCAGCAGGTCCAGCAGGTCGCTGTCGGTGCTGGTGGTGCACACCTTGAAGCGGCGCATGCCGTCAGCAGGCATGCCGTTGTCGAGCGGCTCGATGGTGCCGAGGTCGGTGATTTCCTTGAACAGGTCGACGATGTTGTTGGCATCTTCGGGTTTGTCCAGCGGGCCCACGCGCAGCTCCAGCACGCGAGCCTGGTTCTTGGGGGC
>JACMKJ010000497.1 GCA_014380155.1 Rhizobacter sp.
CGCGGCGCCCGTTGCCGGTGGGGGCCACCTTCATCAACCGCGCATTCATCGCATCCTGGATATAGCCCTTCAGGATGCCGTCTTCGATCAGCACATTGCGCTGGCTGGCGCAGCCCTCGTCGTCGACGTTGAGCGAGCCGCGGCGGTCGGGCAGCGTGCCATCGTCGAGCACGGTGACACCCTTGGCGGCCACACGCTGGCCGATGCGACCACTGAAGGCGCTCGAGCCCTTGCGGGTGAAGTCGCCTTCGAGGCCATGGCCGATGGCTTCGTGCAGCAGCACGCCGGGCCAACCGGGCCCGAGCACCACGCTCATCTCGCCGGCCTTCGCGGGGCGAGACTCGAGGTTGGTGAGCGCGGCCTTGACGGCGTCGTCCACATAACTTTCGATCATGCTGTCGTGGAAGTAGCCGAGGCCAAAACGGCCGCCACCGCCGCCACTGCCCACTTCGCGGCGCACTTCGCCGGCAATGGTCTGCTCGGCAATCACGGTCACCGACAGGCGCACCAGCGGGCGCACGTCGGCGGCCAGCGTGCCGTCGGCACGCGCCACCAGCACCACGTCGTATTCGGCCGCCACACCGGCCATCACTTGCTTGATGCGCGGGTCTTTGGCGCGGGCCAGTTTTTCCACCTTCTCGAGCAGCGCCACTTTCTGTGTGCTGTCGAGCGTGGCGATCGGGTCCATGGGCGCATAGAGCACCCGGCTCCCGGCCACGCGGTGTTTGCCGGTGATCTTGACGCTTTTGCTCTGGCCGGCAGCGGCGATGGTGCGCACGGTTTGTGCGGCGTCCATCAAGGCGGCTTCGGAGATGTCGTCGGAGTAGGCAAAGGCCGTCTTCTCACCAGCCACCGCGCGCACGCCCACACCCTGGTCGATGCCGAAGCTGCCCGATTTGACGATGCCCTCTTCGAGGCTCCAGCCCTCGCTGCGCGTGTACTGGAAGTAGAGGTCGGCGTCGTCGATGCGGTGCTCGGCGATGGTGGCCAGCGCCCGCGAGAGTGTCGCGTCGGTCAGGCCGAAGGGTTGGAGCAACAGCGACCTGGCGACCGCCAGACGCTCAAGGGTGGGTTCGCGAGAAATCATCGGAACATTGTAGGAGTGGCTCCCCGCCGGCAGGTGGGCAAAGACCCTGCTGCGCGTTTCACAGTTCTTTACCTGGGGTGTGTCTGCCGTGATCGATGGGGTTGCGTTGTGTGGGGCGTGCTGCACAACAACCACGACACCACTTTCAAGGAAAACGCACCATGATGAATCTCAAGACTCTGGCCGTTGCGGCCACCCTCGCCGTTGCAAGCCTTGGCGCCTTTGCGCAAGCCGCCTCAGCTCCGCAAACGCCGCGTGTAGACCAGCGCGAAGTCAACCAGGACAAGCGCATCCAGAACGGTGTGGCTTCAGGCCAGCTGAACGCCAAGGAAACCTACCGCCTGGAGAAAGAGCAAGCCGCGATCAACAAGGCCGAAGAGAAGGCCAAGGCCGATGGCAAGGTGACCCAGCACGAGCGCCGCAAGCTGCACAAGATGCAGAACGCCGCCAGCAAGGACATCCACGCGCAAAAGCACGACGCACAAACCGGCAAGTAGGCGCCCTCAGGTCTTCAGCGCACCCGTCAGCGCATCGAAGACCAGTTTCAATCTCGGCGTACCGCGCAGCTCGCGGTGCGCCGTGATCCACAAGGGCAAGGCGGGGATGGGAATCTCCGGCAGCACGCGCACCATCTCCGGTGCGGCCTGCGCCACGCAGTCCAGGCCCACGCCGATGCCCACACCGGCGCGCACCGCCTGCCAACACACGATCTGGTGATCGCAGCGAAAGCCGAAGAATTCGCGTGTCACCTCGATGCCGCCGGCACGAAAGCCGCGGATCATCTGGTCGGATCGGTCGAAGCCCACCCAATGGTGCGTTCCAAGGTTGTCGAGTGTCGGTTTGCCGTGCGCCTGGATGTAGTCGCGGTGGGCATAGGCATGCATCGGCAGGTCGGCCAGCTTGCGTGCCACCAGTGCGGTCTGCGTCGGCTTGACCATGCGCAAGGCGATGTCGGCGTCTCGCTCCAGCAGGTTCTCCAGCTTGTCGCTGGGCACGAGCTCGATCTGGATTTCCGGGTGCGCTTCGCGCAGGCCGCGTAACACCGCCGGCAACACATAGGCGCTCATCACTTCGCTGGCGGTGATGCGCACCGTGCCGGCCAGCGCGGTCGAGCGACCCGCGGCCACCAAGGACCACTCTCGCGCGTGCTCGCGCATGCGCTGGGCCGGCAGCCGCAAGGCTTCGCCGGCCTCGGTGAGGCTCACCCCTCGGCGGGTGCGTTCGAACAGGGCGTGCCCGGTCTGTGCCTCGAGTTCACTCATCTGCCGGCTGAGCGTGGGCTGGCTGCTGCCCAGCTCGACGGCCGCTCGGCTGAGCGAGCCCGTCTCGGCCACCGCCAGAAAGGCACGCAGCAAGGTCCAGTCAGGTTCCGAAGCGGCTCTCGTGCTATTCATTCATGAATGATAGTCATTCGTTCATCCATCTTCCGCTCAAGTCGATGTGGCCGAAAAATCCGCTCACTCACTCAACGACACGGAGCAACTTCATGGCCTCAAACGTTCTCATCCTCGGCGCCGCAGGGCGCATCGGCCAGGCGCTGGTCAGCGCCTTTGCCGAGGCCGGCTGGAGCGTCCGGGCCCAGGCTCGCAAGCCCCTGCCCACTGCACTGGCGGCCCACCCGCGGGTGCAGGCCGTGCGCTGCGACGCCCTCGACGCTCACGCACTGCGCGCCGCCGCGCAAGGGGTGCAGGTGGTGATTCACGCCCTCAACCCGCCCTACACCCAATGGGACAAGCTGGCCCTGCCTTTGCTCGACGCGGCCATCGGCGCAGCCCGCGAGAGCGGCGCCTTGCTGATGCTGCCGGGCAACGTCTATAACTTCGGCAGCGACCTGCCGGCCCGGCTGAGCCCCGGCACGCCGCAGCGGGGTGACACGCCCAAGGCCCGCCTGCGCATAGAAACCGAGTCGCGCATGGCCACCACACCCGGCCTGCGCAGCGTGGTGATCCGCGCGGGTGACTTCTTCGGTGGCCCCGGCCGTGGGACGTGGCTCGACATGGCGCTGGCCTCGCGGGTGAACAAGGGCCGCTTCGTCTATCCCGGCGCGCTCGACACGTTGCATGCCTGGGCCTACCTACCCGACCTGGCCCAGGCCTTCGTGCGGGTGGCCGATCGGCATGCCGAATTGGCCGGCCACCACGCGCTCCACTTTGCCGGCCATGCCGTCACCGGCGCGCAGCTGCACGAGGCCATGCAAACCGCGATGGGCCGAGATCTCAAAGCGGCCGACCTGCCCTGGGGACTGATCCGCGTGGGCGCACTCTTGGTCCCGATGTGGCGCGAGTTGCTGGTGATGCGCTACCTGTGGCAGCGCCCTCACCAGCTCGATGACGAAGGCCTGCGCGACCTGATCGGCCCGCTGCCCCAGACCCCGCTTCACCAGGCGGTGCGCGCGTCGCTCGGCGAACTGGGGCTGCTGCCTCAGCCTTCGGCGTCGGCTTTCAATGCCAAGGCGCGGGCGTAAAGCGCGTTGCGTGGTGCGCCGGTGAGTTCGGCGGCGAGCGCCACCGCCTGCTTGAGCGGAAGTTCGGCAAGCAGTGTGCGCAAGGTGGCGTCGTGCGCGGCCACGCCGTCGTCGCTCACGCTCGGCTTGAGCGCGTGCACGACCAGCACAAACTCGCCGCGCGATCGGTTGGCGTCGGCCGCCAACCACGCAGGCAACTGCGAGGCCGGCATCGTGGCCACGGTCTCGAACTGCTTGGTGAGCTCGCGGCACACCGTCACGCTGCGCTCGCCGCACACCTCGGCCAGGCCTTGCAGCAGGGAGTCGATGCGGTGCGGGGCTTCGAACAGCACTTGGGTGTCGTCACGCGCCGCCAGCACCTTCAAGGCCTGGAGTCGCTCGGCACCCCGTGTCGGCAGGAAACCGGTGAACGCAAAACCCGCACCAACGGTGTCGCCTGCCACGCTCAGCGCCGCCAGCGCGCTGCTGGCCCCCGGCAGCGGAATGCAGCGGTAGCCTGCCGCCTGTGCCGCAGCCACCAGGGCGGCGCCAGGGTCGCTGACGGCCGGCGTGCCGGCATCGCTGATGTAGGCAACACGCTCGCCGCGTGCCAGCCGCGCGAGCACGTCGCCGGCGGCTTCGCGCTCGTTGTGCTCGTGCACCGCGAGCAGGGGCTTGTCCAGCCCGAGGTGATGCAAGAGCGGTGCGCTGTGGCGCGTGTCTTCACAGGCCACTGCGTCGACCAGAGACAGCACATGGATCGCCCGCAAGCTCATGTCGGCCAGGTTGCCGATGGGCGTGGCCACGATGTAGAGCGCCCCTGCGGGATACTGCTGCAGGCCAGCGGCTGCCTGGGCCGCTTGCAGCATCAACGAGGGAGCGATGGTCACGGCAGTGCAGACAAAAAAAGGGGCTGGGGATGAAGCGGAGGCACGGGCCCTGGCTCACCTCGTGCGCCACGGCCTGAAGCTCGTGCAGCGCAATTATCGAGTGGCCGGCGGCCCGCGTGCCCGCGGTGGCGAAGTCGACCTGATTGTGCGCGACACCGGCGGCACCCTGGTCTTCGTCGAGGTGCGCTCGCGGCGCACGGCGAACCATGGCGGTGCCGCGGCCAGCGTCACCGGCAGCAAACAACGGCGTGTCGTTTATGCCGCGCAACATTACCTGCTGCAGTTCGCGTCGCCACCCCCATGTCGCTTCGACGTGGTGGCCATCGATGGTGACGCGCTGCAGTGGTTGAAGGCTGCCTTCAACGCCGAGTGAGCGCACACGCCATGGAACCTAGTCGCCACACCCCGTGTCATATGATCCATGCCCATGCTTGAACAACGCATACAGCAACAATTTTTCGACAGCGCCGACCTCAAGTACGCGGCTGCCGAGATCCTCTCGCGCCCGATTGCCGACGCCGTGAGCGCCGTGGTCGGCTGCATCACCGCCGGCGGCAAGGTGCTGGCCTGCGGCAATGGCGGCTCGGCCAGCGATGCACAACACTTCGCGGCCGAGTTCATCGGCCGCTTCGAGCGCGAGCGCCCGGGCCTGGCGGCCATCGCGCTCACCACCGACAGCTCCATCCTCACCGCCATCGGCAACGACTACAACTTCAACGAGATCTTCTCGAAGCAGGTGCAGGCGCTCGGCCAGCCGGGCGACGTGTTGATCGCCATCACCACCAGCGGCAACTCGGCCAATGTGCTGGCCGCTGCCGAAGCCGCCCACGCCAAGGACATGACGGTGATCGCGCTCACCGGCCACAACGGCGGCAAGCTGGGCGAGCTGCTCACTGAAACTGACGTGCACATCTGTGTGCCCCACGAACGCACGGCTCGCATCCAGGAAGTGCACATCCTCGCCTTGCACTGCCTGTGCGACGCCGTCGATCTGCAATTGCTCGGAGAACAGGAAAACACATGACCCGGATGACATTCAATCGCCTGCGCAGCACGGCCGTGATCGGCGCACTGGTCGCCAGCACCACCTTGACCGGTTGTGCAGCCCTGCTGGTCGGCGGCGCCGTGGTGGGCGGCTCGCTGATGGCCACCGACCGACGCACCTCGGGCGCGCAGATCGAAGACCAGTCGATCGAGTTCAAGTCGAGCACCCGCGTGCGCGAAGTCCTCGGTGACCGGGGCCACGTCAACGTGACGAGCTACAACCGCATGGTCCTGCTCAGCGGCGAGGTGCCCACCGAGGCCGACAAGGCCGCCATCGAACAAGCCGTCTCCAAGGTCGACGGCGTGCGCAGCACCGTCAACGAGTTGGCGGTCATGACAGCCAGCTCCTTGAGCAACCGCTCCAACGACGCCCTGGTCACGAGCAAGGTCAAGGCAACCCTGGTCGATGCCGGCGACATCTCGGCCAACGCGTTCAAGGTGGTGACCGAGCGCGGCACGGTGTTCCTGTTGGGCCGTGTGACCGAGCGCGAAGCCGAACGCGCCTCCGAGCTCACCCGCAGCATCAGCGGCGTGCAAAAGGTGGTTCGCGTGGTGGAGGTGATCACCGACGCCGAACTGGCCCAGATCGCACCGAACAGCGCGCCGAAGAAGTAGCCCCCCAGTCGCTATCGCTCCTGCCCCCGAGGGGCGCCGCCTGGCGGACCGGCAGAGCCGGGTCCGCGGGCGTTGCTTGATGGGGCGCGGCGCTTCGCGCGCGCCGCGCCGCCCGCATCCCCGTCATTCCCGCGACGGCGGGAATCCACGCTGTGCACCGGCGTTGTCAGCGCAGTCTCTTGATCAGGCTCGACGTGTCCCAGCGCTGGCCGCCCTGCGCCTGCACATCGGCATAAAACTGATCGACGAGTGCGGTGACCGGCAGCCGTGCGCCATTGCGCTTGGCCTCATCGAGCACCAGGCCCAGGTCCTTGCGCATCCAGTCGACAGCAAACCCGAAATCGAACTTGCCGTCGACCATCGTCGGCCCGCGGTTGTCCATTTGCCAGCTCTGGGCCGCCCCTTTGCCGATCACGCCCAGCACGGCCTTCATGTCCAGCCCCGCCTTCTCGCCAAAGGCGATCGCCTCGGCCAGGCCTTGCACCAGGCCGGCGATGCAGATCTGGTTGACCATCTTGGCCAGCTGGCCCGCGCCACTCTCGCCGAGCAAGGTGACGGCTTTCGAAAACGCCATCGCGACCGGTTGAATGGTGGCAAAGGCGGTCGCGTCGCCACCGCACATCACCGTGAGCGCGCCGTTGATGGCGCCCAGGTTGCCACCCGACACCGGCGCGTCGATGAACTGCAAACCCAGAACTCGCGCCTCGGCGCTCAGCTCACGCGCCACCTCGGCCGAGGCGGTGGTGTGGTCGACGAAGATCGCACCCGGCTTCATGCCGACGAAGGCGCCGCGCTCGCCGATGGTCACCGCGCGCAGGTCGTCGTCGTTGCCGACGCAGGCGAACACGATGTCGGCATCTTGGGCCGCCGCCTCGGGTGTGGCATCGCTGGCCCCGCCATATTCACCCACCCACTGCGCCGACTTGGCGGCGGTGCGGTTGTAGACCGTCACCTGGTGGCCGGCGCGCTGCAAGTGGCCGGCCATCGGGTAGCCCATGACGCCGAGGCCCAGAAAGGCGACACGTTTGGCGGGAGTGCTCTCGTAGGTCTTGCTCATCGATCGGTCTCCAGGAATGACAACGGCCTCGACATGTCGAGGCCGTCGAGGAACGGGGCACAGCTTAGACGATGGTCAGATGCTCGGTGCCCGCAGAGAGGTCGGTGTTGCGCGCCCGGTTGCTGTTGAGCTTGATCTGCAGCCGCAGGTCGTTCACCGAGTCGGCGTTGCGCAGCGCATCTTCAAAGGTGACCATGTGGTTCTCGTACAGGTCGAACAGCGCCTGGTCGAAGGTCTGCATGCCCAGCTCGCGCGACTTCTTCATGATCTCCTTGATCTCGGCCACCTCGCCCTTGAAGATCAGGTCGGAGATCAACGGTGTGTTGAGCAGGATCTCGACCGCTGCGACCCGCCCACGGCCTTCCTGGCGTGGCAACAAACGCTGTGACACCAGGCTCTTGAGGTTGAGAGACAAGTCCATCAGCAGCTGGGCGCGCCGCTCTTCCGGGAAGAAGTTGATGATGCGGTCGAGCGCCTGGTTGGCGCTGTTGGCGTGCAGCGTGGCCATGCACAGGTGGCCGGTTTCGGCGAAGGCCACGGCGTGCTCCATGGTCTCGCGGTCGCGAATTTCACCCATCAAGATCACGTCGGGCGCCTGACGCAGCGTGTTCTTCAGCGCCTGGCCCCAGCCTTCTGTGTCGAGCCCCACTTCGCGCTGCGTCACGATGCAGTTCTTGTGCGGGTGCACGAACTCCACCGGGTCTTCGATCGTGATGATGTGGCCAAACGAGTTTTCGTTGCGGAAGTCGACCATCGCCGCCAGCGAGGTGCTCTTGCCAGAGCCGGTGGCGCCCACGAAGATGACCAGGCCACGCTTGGTCATGGTCACGTCTTTGAGCACCTGCGGCAGGTTCAGGCCGTCGATGGTGGGCAAGGTCTGCGGGATCGTCCGCAGCACCAGGCCCACGTGGCCCTGCTGCACGAAGGCGTTGACGCGAAAACGCCCGATGCCCTGTGGCGAGATCGCGAAGTTGCACTCCTTGGTGCGCTCGAACTCGGCGGCCTGCTTGTCGTTCATCACCGAGCGGGTGAGCGCCAGGGTGTGCTGGCTGGTCAGCGGCTGCGGCGACACTTTGGTCACCTTGCCGTCGACCTTGATCGCAGGCGGGAAGTCGGCCGTGAGGAACAAGTCGGAACCGTTGCGCGACACCATCAGGCGCAGCAGGTCGTTGACGAATTTGGATGCCTGGTCTCTTTCCATATGTCCTTCTTTCTGCGACCTAGTTGCTCGACAACAGAGCACTCAGGCGCGCACTGACCTGCCGCAACCGCAATGACAGGCGCCGCGACAGCGAGGCCAACAAGGCCAGGCCGAGCCGCGGCTCGTTCATGATCATCTCATCGAGGCGTTGTGCGTCCACCACCGCCAGGGAGCATGGTGTGAGCGTGGTGCACGCCGAAAACCGCGCCCCTGCATCGAGCAGAGACATTTCGCCCAGCATATCGCCGGCCCGCGCCTCGGCCAAGCGGGCGCGGCCGCCCCAGGGCTGGACGCGGTCGACCGCCAGCGTGCCTTCCAGCACGATCAGCATGTAGTCGCCCTGCTCGTCTTGCCCGATCACCTCTTGGTTGACGGGCACGCTCACGAACTGCAGGTACTGGCTCATGCGCTGCAGCTCGGTGGGGCCGAGGGCGGCCACATAACGGTCGGCGCCCCAGAGCTTGGCAAACATTGGCTCGGCGAGCTTGCGGTCGAGCGGCTGGGCGCCCACTTCCTTGGCGCGGTTGACCCAGGTGGCCAGGGACTGAACCTCGTCGCCGCGCTCCGAGAACTGGGTGGAGAAAAAGCCCGAGTCGGCCGGGTTGTCGCCAGGCTCAGCGCCGCCCGCGCCGCGCTTGAGTCGATCAAACAGTTTCTTCACGGCGTGGGCCCTCGCTCCGCGTTGAGGAAGACTCGTGTCAGCCGGGGAAGTTTTCCGGGAATTTGGCCTTGGCCCGCGCCTCGGCCGGCGCAATGATGTTGCGACGCACCAGGTCGGAGAGGTTCTGGTCGAGCGTCTGCATGCCCATGGTGTTGCCCGTCTGGATCGACGAGTACATCTGCGCGATCTTGTTCTCGCGGATCAGGTTTCGGATGGCCGCCGTGCCCAGCATGATCTCGTGCGCCGCCACACGGCCGCTGCCGTCTTTCAGCTTGCACAGGGTCTGCGAGATCACACCGATCAACGACTCCGACAGCATCGAGCGCACCATTTCTTTTTCAGCCGCCGGGAACACGTCGACCACGCGGTCGATGGTCTTGGCGGCCGAGCTGGTGTGCAGCGTGCCAAACACCAGGTGGCCGGTTTCAGCCGCGGTCAGCGCCAGGCGGATGGTCTCCAGGTCGCGCATTTCGCCCACGAGGATGGCGTCGGGGTCTTCGCGCAGCGCCGAGCGCAGCGCGTTGGAAAAGCTCAGCGTGTGCGGGCCGACTTCGCGCTGGTTGATCAGGCACTTCTTCGACTCGTGCACGAACTCGATCGGGTCTTCGACCG
>JACMKJ010000498.1 GCA_014380155.1 Rhizobacter sp.
CACCACCTGGGCCTTCTGCGCAGCTACCTCACGCGCCACGGCGCGGGCCCGCTGCCCACGCACGATGCCGCGCTCGACGTGTTGAGCGAGCCGCACAACCCCTCCGATGGCTGGCAAGGCGCCTTCCGCCGTGGCCACCCCGATGCCGTGCTGTTGCGCTACGCGCTCGATGCCGCCGGCCCCCTGCACGGCCTGCTGGCGAGCCACCTCGACGTGTTCGACGCGGGCCTGCCGCTGCGCTGGTGTTCCACCTACGCCACCTCCGCAGGCGAGACCGTATCGCGCCTGCCGCTCGGTGCGCCGCACGACCTGGCGCACCAGTCGTGGTTGACCTCGCTGTTGCAAAGCGCGCAGCCGCGTTATGCACCACGGCCCCTGGCCTCGGCCGCCGAATGGGTGCAGCGCGCCGAGGCCGTGGCCGGCTGCCCGGTGTGGGCTGGCTCGCACGGCCCCACCCACGCCGACCTGCGCTGGCTCAAAGAGCTCGCCTGAATGCAAGGTGCGCAATGACTCGACGCTGTCACCTAAGTCTCATTGAGGCAAAACTCCGCCCGGGCTGAGGCGGGCGCGCGCCCTCAGGCGCTCGCGCTGTGGGTCGTGTGGTGGGCCATCTCGGCCTGGGTCTGGCGGAACAGGTCGGGCAAGGTCTTGCCGGGCTCGTCGCGGAAGCTTTCTTCCAGCACCTGCAGGGTCAGGATGCGGTCGACACGGAAGCTGCGGAACTCCGCGCGCGCTTCGCACCAGGCGGCCAGCGTCCACACCGCGCCCCAGTAAAAGCAGCCGAGCGGGCGCACGGTGCGCTGGCTTTCGCTGTCTTTCAGATCACGGTAGCTCAGGCGCACCTTGCGGCGCGCCTCGGCCGCCAGGCGCAGCGGCTCCAGCCGCGCCCTTGTGCCAGGGTCGAACTCGATCGGCGGCGCATACACCGCCAGGCTCTCGGCCGCCGCACGCGCGGCCACCGGCAGCACGGCGAGGATCTTCGAGAGCGCGTTTTCAGCTTGCGCCGCCAGTGCCGCGTCGAGCCGCGGTTGGGCGATGCGCACCGAGGCCACCAGGGACTGGGCTTCTTCGTGGGTGAACATGAGCGGCGGCAAGTCAAAGCCCGCACGCATGCGGTAGCCCACACCGGCCTCCCCTTCGATGGGCACCCCTTGCACCATCAGCTCGGCGACGTCTCGGTAGATGGTGCGTTCGGACACCTCGAGCCGCTGCGCCAGGAACTGCGCAGTAGACAGCCGCCGGCCGCGGATCAGCTGGACGATCTGGAACAGGCGGTCGGCGCGGCGCATGTGCGGTTCACCCGATCTGGGTGCAAAGCTCGACCAGCGTGCCGTCGGGGCAGCGCACGTAAGCGACGGTCTGGCCCCAGGGTTTGTCGGCGGGCGCGGCGAGCAAGGTGGCGCCGGCCTGCACGGCGCGTGTGCAGGCGGCCGCCACGTCACCGGTGATCAGGCCGAGCTCCATGCCCAAGGGCCGAGCTGAGGCGTCGGCCGCCACGTAGTCGTGGCCCAGGCCCTCGCGCGCCGTGGCGTGCTGAGCAAAACTCAACGTGGTGGCACCGGTTTCCACCTCGCCATAGGTGCCGCTCTCGTGCAGAAAGCGGCGCGGCAGGCCGAAGGCACGCTCGAAGAAGGCCAGCGAGGCAGCGACGTCGCTGACGTAAACGATGGTGTAACCAAGCTTCACGGCGGTCTCCAGATTCGGTGAACAAAGATGCTAAGCGAGCCATGCTGACAACGGGGTGTCAGCATGCTCGCTGCGACGGGGTGGCCTGATATGTGCGAAGTTGTCACCAGGCGTCACGGTGTGGCCTGCGGGGCTCAAGCCCGGGTGGTGGCGCGTCGATAAACCAGGCATGTCACGCCCGCAATCTTTGGGGCGGTCTCACCATGCTCCACCCGTTTTTCACCTCCGTCGGCCCGCTTGTCCTGGGAACCGAGCCTCGCCAGCGCCGCGCCCTGAGCCGCTACCTGCTGAGCGCGAGCGTGTATGCCTTCAGCCTGCTGGTGCAGCTGCAGTTGCAGGGCACGATGTGGAGCGAATTGGCACCTCCGCAGGTGGTGCTGGGTTATGTGGCGGTGCTGAGCCTCACGGTCAGCGGCTTTTATGTGGCCATCCGCAGCGGTTTCAGCCGCCGTTTTGCCGACCCGTCGCTGACCGTCGTCCAGATGGGGTTTGCCATCGTCGCGCTGGCTGGTGCGTACCTCATCAACCCTTACTTGCGCGGCATGCTGCTGATGATCGTGGCGCTGGTGCTCATCTTTGGCGCGTTCACCCTCACCCCGCGCAATTGCCGTCGTCTGGGCTGGTTTTCGGTGACCGCGCTCGGCCTGGCGATGGGGGCGGGCGTTTGGCTGGCACCGCAGCTGTTTGTGCCGCAGATCGAGGCGCTTCACTTTGTGTTCAGCCTGGTGGTGTTGCCCACCATCGCCGTGCTGGCCGGGCAGCTCAGCCGGCTGCGCGCCAACCTGCGCACCCAGCGGGGCGAGTTGAGCGAAGCGCTGGCGCGCATCCGCATCCTGGCCACCCGTGACGACCTGACCGGCCTGCCCAACCGCCGCCATGCCCAGGACCTGCTGGCCCACGAGGCCACCCGCGCCCACCGCGAGCGCGCACCGCTGTGCCTGTGCCTGATCGACCTCGATCACTTCAAGCGGGTCAACGACACCCTGGGCCACGCCGCGGGCGACGAGGTTCTGCGCCTGGTGGCCCATCAGTCCAAGCCGCTGCTGCGCGACACCGACGTGCTCACCCGCTGGGGCGGCGAAGAGTTCTTGCTGCTGCTGCCCGAGACCTCCCTGGCCGACGCCGAGCGGGTGGTGGAGCGCCTGCGCCAGCACCTGAGCAGCGCCGAAACCTGGCGCGAGCGCCCCGAGTTGCGGGTCACCTTCTCGGGCGGCATCACCGCCCACCATGAAGGCGAAAGCATGCAAGAGACGATTGCCCGCGCCGACGACATGCTCTACCGCGCCAAGACGGCCGGGCGGGACCGGGTGCTGCTGGCCGCCTGACCTGCCGGCAAGGCCGCATTTGCACGGGGGTGTGCCATCGCCTGCACAATCGACGCCTTCCAGCAGCCCCGTCAGGAGCGCCCATGCCCGGCGACACCGCGTCACCCATTTTCAGAAGCGAAGAAGAGCTGGCCCAGCTCAGCGCCTCCGACCGCATCCGCTACCGGCTGATCGGCGCCGAGCGGCGTTACCACGCCAACGACAACATCGCGGCCTACCTGCGCGAAGGCGAGATCGACGAGCTGCGCAACGAGGTGGCGGCCAAGATGAAAGAGGTGCTCAAGGCGCTGGTGATCGACACCGACAGCGACCACAACACCCACGAGACCGCCCAGCGCGTGGCCAAGATGTTCCTGACCGAGGTGTTTCGCGGCCGCTACGTGCCGATGCCGGCGGTCACCGAGTTCCCCAACGTCGAGCGGCTCAACGAGCTGATGATCGTGGGCCCGGTCACCGTGCGCAGCGCCTGCTCGCACCACCTGTGCCCGATCATGGGCCGGGTCTGGATCGGCATCCTGCCGAACGAGCACTCGAACCTGATCGGCCTGTCGAAATACTCGCGCATCTGCGACTGGATCATGAGCCGGCCGCAGATCCAGGAAGAGGCAGTCACGATGCTGGCCAACGAACTGCAGGGCCGGGTCAAGCCGGACGGCCTGGCGATCGTGATGGAGGCGGATCACTTCTGCATGCACTGGCGCGGCGTGAAGGACGACGAATCGATGATGACGAACAGCGTGATGCGCGGCGCGTTCC
>JACMKJ010000049.1 GCA_014380155.1 Rhizobacter sp.
ACCATTGGCGCGGCCAGGCCGGCGGCGGTAGCCGCGGCGATGTCCTGCTGGTTGGCCTCGGCCAGCGGTGCGCCCTAGCTGCGCAGCAAACGCGCCAGCGCCAGCAGGGCCGCATTTTTCACCGCTGCCGAAGCGGCCGCCATGTGCGTGCTGGCGGCGCGGGCGGCCGCGCCCATGTGGGCCACGGTGGCTTGGAGGTCGGTCGAAGTCATGGCGGCAATTCTCCCAGGGTTTGGCCACGTGGGCGGGGCGCGGGCAAAGCGCGCACTGCGTCACATCGGGAATGTGGAAATTGCGTAGGCAGTTTTGCTTGGCGGCCTCGAACCCGCCGCTGCGCGGGCATTCCGCACGAAAAGAGGGTTCAGCCAGCCGCCAAAGCGTCGATACAGAACGGGTCTGAATCAACTGACGCTTTTGAGGATCACCATGACGCATTTTCCCGTGCGGCCGCTGTTGGCTGCAATCTCCCTGGCCCTGACCGGCCTGGCCCATGCTGATGAGGCGGCTGGCCCCAAGTGGTCGTTCAGCGGCTTCGGTACCGTGGCCGCGGTGAATTCCACCGAAGACAAGGCCGATTTCACCGGCAGCGTTTTCCAGGCCAATGGCGCCGGCTTTACCCGCGCCACCTCGACCACGCCGGACAGCAAACTCGGCGGTCAGGTGAACGCCGTCTTCAACAGCCAGTTCTCGGCGGTGCTTCAGGTCGTTTCGCAATACCAGCACGACAGTAGCTACACCCCGCAAGTCGAATGGCTCAACGTCAAGTACAAGCCCACCTCCGACCTCACCCTGCGCCTGGGCCGCATCGCGCTGCCGGCGTACCTGATGTCCGAATCGCGGCTGGTCGGCTACGCCCACATGTGGGTAAGGCCGCCGCAAGAGGTCTACGGCGTCCTGCCGCTGACCAGCAACGATGGCATCGACATCTCCTATCACTCGCAGATCGGTGAAGCCCAGAACACCGTGCAGGCTTACTACGGCACCAACAAGGTCAAGATCGCCGGTGGCGGCACCGCCGAGGCCAAGCCGAGCTGGGGCATCAACGACACGGTCGAAGCGGGTTCGTGGACGCTGCGCGCGGCCTACACCTCGCTGAAGGAAAACCTCGACATCCCAGGCCTAGCACCGCTGTATGGCGGCATGACCGCACTGGGCGAGACCGACATGCTGGAGAAGTACAGCCCCAAAGACATGAACACCTCGGCCCTGGCGCTCGGCGTCAACTATGACCCGGGCCAGTGGTTCTTCATGAGCGAGTTCGTCGACTACAAGGGCGACGGCATCCTGACCGACAGCAAGTCCTGGTACGTGGCCGGTGGCTATCGCATCGGCAAGTTCACGCCGTACGTCATCCACGCGCGCACCAAGGCCGATGTCGAGGAAGAGACCAATGGAGGCTTCCTCAACGGCGGTATCAACAGCACCTTGTACTCGGCCAATGCCACCCAGAAGACGACGTCGGTGGGTGTGCGTTTCGATGCATTCAAGAACGTCGCCATCAAGGCGCAGTACGACCGGCTCACCACCGGCGAGAAGTCCAACGGTCGACTCAAGGTGCCGACTGGCAGCCCCTACGTGCCCGGCAGCAGTGCCGACATCGTGACCGTCGCCGTCGACTTCGTGTTCTGAGGAGACTCCCATGAAAAACAGCAAGCAGATCTGGGTGGCCGCTATGCTGGCCACGCTCGTGGGCGGTGCCTGTGCCGGCGACATCGTGGTAATCGGCCATCCCTCGGTCGCCGCCATGACCAAGGACCAGGTGGCCGACGTCTTTCTCGGCAAGAACCTGAGCTTCACGTCGGTCGACCAAGGAGAGTCCGCTGCCATCCGCGGCGACTTCTACAAGCAAGCCACTGGCCGCGATGCGGCCCAGGTGAAGGCAGCGTGGTCGCGCCTGGTGTTCTCTGGCAAGGCCCAGCCGCCACGTGAGATGGCCGATGCGGCCGCGGTCAAGAAGGCCGTGGCAGCTGACCCCAAGGTGCTCGGCTACATCGACAAATCGGCGGTGGACGGCAGCGTCAAGGTCGTTCTCGCGCTCGACTGACGGAGTAACGCGCCGCCGCAGGCCCCGCGGCCGGTGGCGGCTTTTTTCCGTCTGAGGTTCGCCCGCTGCACGGCGAATGCGCCGCTTATCTGGGGATGGGGACTCAAGTCGCGCGCCCATGATGTCGATAGATTGAAAGTGCCCGAACCTCGGGTGCGGCGCCCAGGCGCAGTTTGCACAGGAAGTGTCATGAAGTTTCGTACCAAGATCTGGAGCCTCCCCGTCAGCGCCGCGATCGTGCTGGTGGTGGGCGTGCTCATCAACGCAGCCATCGGTGCACGGCTTTCCTCCGGCATGGACAAGTTGCGCGGCGTGGACGATCCCTACCTCGCCGCGGTGACGCAGGTCGACCGGGTGACGGAGAACGTGCGCCTGACGGTGCAGACCGCTGCCGCTGAAGGCGATGTGGAACGCCTGAAAGACGTGGAGGCGCTGGTCAAGAACGGCCATGCGGCGCTTGAAACCATGGCAGGGCTGGCCGGGAAATCCGAAGCGACCGCTCAGTTGCGAACAGCCTTCGACGCCTACCAGGGTGCGGCCACGGGCGCAGCGCGCAGCATGATCGACAAGAAGCCCGAGGCCATGGCCGAGGTGCAGAAGATGCAAGCCAGCCAGGCCGCACTCGACAAGGTGCTGGGCCAGGCCAAGCAGGAAGCGCGTGAACTCATCGATGCGCAGTACCTCTCCGCATCAGTGAGCGTGCGCAACAGCCTCATTGCCACAGTGCTCACGGGCCTGATCGTCCTCATCACTCTCGGTGTGGCTTCGTGGGTCATCGTCACCTCGGTCTGGAAAGACCTGGGCGAAGAACCCGACCAACTGCGCCAGTCCGTACGCCGCATTGCCTCGGGTGACCTCGACGTGGCTGCCCAGCCGGGTGCGCACCGCGATTCACTGCAAGCGGCTCTGGTGGAAATGGTGAACGGCCTGCGCGACATGGTCTCGCAGATCCGCATCACCAGCGATTCGATCGCCACTGCGTCGAACGAGATCGCCACCGGCAACCTCGACCTGAGCCAGCGCACCGAGCGCACGGCCTCCAACCTGCAGCAGGCCGCCAGCTCCATGGAGCAGCTGACCGGCTCGGTGCGCCACACCGCTGAATCGGCGCACGGCGCCAACGCACTGGCCAGCTCGGCCTCCGGCGTGGCCGCCAAGGGGGGCTCGGTGGTCGGCGAGGTGGTGAATGTGATGGAGCAGATCTCGGCCAGCTCTAAGAAGATCTCCGACATCATCAGCGTGATCGACGGCATCTCGTTCCAGACCAACATCCTGGCGCTGAACGCAGCCGTCGAAGCGGCCCGTGCTGGCGAGCAAGGCCGTGGGTTCGCGGTGGTCGCCGCCGAAGTGCGCAACCTGGCTCAGCGCAGTGCGCAGGCAGCCAAGGAGATCAAGGGCCTGATCGGCGAGAGCGTGGACCGTGTCGAATCGGGCTCGCGCCTGGTGCAAGACGCCGGCGCCACCATGGGCCAGATCGTCGACTCGGTCAAACGTGTCACCGACATCATTGGCGAGATCACGACCGCGTCGAATGCGCAGAGCACCGACATCGGCCAGGTCAACGTCACCGTGACCCAGCTCGACCAGATGACGCAGCAAAACGCGGCGCTGGTGGAGCAGTCGTCGGCCGCTGCCGAAAGCCTGCGGGAGCAGGCCGGCCGCCTGGCGCAGGCGGTTGCGCGCTTCCGGGTGGGCAGCACCGCTGCACGCGTCTGAAATAGCGCGTCTCCCGCTTCAAAGGCCCCGCTTGCGGGGCCCTTGTGTTTTTCAGCGTGGCTCTTGTCGGATGGCCTCCACCTGGATCAGCAGCCGCACCGTGTTGCCGATGAAGGGCAGGCCATCGCTGACACCGAAATCACTGCGCTGCAGCTCGCCCTGCAGGTCGGCACCACACACTTCGCGCTGCAGCAGCCGGTGGGGTTGGCAGTGGAGCCGGGGCGCGCGCAGCACGAGCGGGAGTGACACGCCCCGCAGCGTGAGCTCGCCGCGCACTTCAAGCGGTTCACCCGCCTTCCAGCGCCATCCACTCGCCACGAAGTAGGCCTGCGGGTGTTCGCCTGATGCGAGGTAGCCACCGCGCAGCACGCGGTCGAGCGGCGCGACGCCGGTGTTCACCGAGGCAGTGGCCAGGCCGATCGACACCTCGCCGAGGCCGGAGCCGGCGTTCAGCTGCAAGCTGCCGGTGATGTCGTCAAATCGGCCGCGGCTGGTCGAGGTGCCAAAGTGCGACACCTCCCAGTGCACCCGGGTGTGGCTTGCGTCCAGGGCATAGCTCACGTTCTGCGCCTGTGCGGCGATGGCCTGGAATGCAAGCAGGCACACACCTACACGCGCACAAATGCGCACATTGGTGCAAAACCGTGTGGTCAGCGTGACCGATGGCATGAGCGTTTGCAAATTTGGGGTGCTCAAAGCAGGGGGGGGACTTGGATAATGCGCCATCTCTGTTTTTGCCGGGTTGTGAGAGCGTTCATGTCGGGAGCTTTGCCACTGTCGCCTGCCCCCGTGTCCGCTCAGAGCGCGGGCCTGTCGCAGCGTGTGCTCGAAGCGCAGACCGCGATGCTGTTCCAGCGCACCCCCATGGCCACGCTGACGGGTGTGCCCTTTGCGTTGCTGGTGGCCGTGGGCTTGTTGCCTTATGTGAGCCACTTCGCCGTGTGGTCGTGGTTTGCCCTGCGTTGTGCTCTCGCGGCCGCGCGGCTTCTGATGAGCCGCAGCTTCTTTCGCGCCGGTGCCAAGCACCATGGCACCTGGCACCGCTGCCTGGTGGTGGTCCTTGCATTCGATGGGTTGGCCTGGGGGCTGCTCGGCACCTGGCTGGTACCGGCCCACAACGTGCCGGTGATGGCCCTCTTGCTCACCTCGCTGGTGGGCGTGGCGTCGATGGGCATGTTCGTGTTGCAGCCCAGCTGGCGCGCCAGCGCTGCGTTTCTCGGGGCCATGCTGCTGCCCGTGGCACTGCACCAGATGCTCGTGGGCGAGCGGCTCGGTCTCTTCGCCGGCCTGGGCATGCTGACCTTTCTGGCGCTGATCATGCTGGAGGCGCGTCGCTCGGAAGCGCGTATTCACGAGCTGCTCAACCTGCGCTTCAGCACCGACCGCATCGCCGAAGAGCGCGCCGAGGCGCTGCGCCTCGCACAACGCCAGAGCAGCGTGAAGAGCCAGTTCCTCGCCACCATGAGCCACGAGATGCGCACGCCGCTGCACGGCATCCTCGGGCTCACGCGCATGCTGCAAAGCGAAAAGCCCGAACAACCCGGCGATCAGCTCGCGCTTATCGAGCGCGCCGGCGAACACCTGCTCACGCTGATCAACGACATTCTCGATTTCTCCAAGCTCGAAGCCGGGCAGGCACGCTTGTCACCGCAGGTGTTCGACCTCGCGGCCTTGATCGACGACGTGGTGTCGCTGTCGGTGCCGTCGGCGTTTCAGAGCGGGCTCACACTCACCGCGCGGCTGCACATGCCGCGGCCGTGTTTTGTGCGTGGCGACCCTTCGCGCCTGCGCCAGGTGCTGCACAACCTGGTGGGCAACGCGATCAAGTTCACCGAAGCCGGGGCCGTGACCGTAGTGGCCAAACAACGCGGCGGGCGCGCGCGCATCGCGGTGCACGACACCGGCGTGGGCATCTCGGCCGACGAGTTGCCGCGCATCTTCGACGCCTTCCACCAGGCCGACAGTTCGTTTGCCCGGCGCTTCGGCGGCACCGGTCTCGGCCTCACGATCGCGCGTGAGCTGGCCCGCGCGATGGGGGGTGACTTGGTGTGCACCAGCCAGCAGGGACGCGGCTCGTGTTTCACGGTGACGGTCGATCTCGTGCCCGAACCCGACCCCGTGCCGGCGGCGGCGGGTGCCGGTGCCGCCAGCCCCGCGCTGCAAGGCCATGTGCTGCTGGCCGAAGACAACCCGGTCAACGCGTTGGTGGCCGAGGCCGCGCTGAAGAAGATGGGCTTGACGGTCGAGCTGGTCGAAGACGGCCTGCAGGCGCTGGCTTCATTTCGCGCGGCACCGCCAGACCTGGTGCTGCTCGATTGCCAGATGCCGGTGATGGACGGTTTCGAGGCCGTGCGCCGCATGCGCGAACACGAAGGCGAACAAGGCCTGCCCCGCACCCCGGTGGTGGCGCTCACCGCGAATGCCTTGCAGGGCGACCGCGAGCACAGCCTCGCCGCCGGCATGGACGACCACCTCGCCAAGCCATTCAGGGATGAAGAGCTGAGGGCGGTGTTGCGCAGGTTGTTGATGCCGGCCTGAGCAGCGACGCACGCGCGAAGCGCCGTGCCCG
>JACMKJ010000499.1 GCA_014380155.1 Rhizobacter sp.
CCAGTTTTTTTCCGTTCAGGTCGGCGGGGGTCTTGATGCCGGACTTCTTCAACGCCATCACCGAGGCCGGCGTGTTGTTGTAGACCATCATCACGGCCACCGGCTTGTTGGTCGCGTCCGGGTTGTTGGCGTGGAACTCCATCAGCGCGGCCAGGTCGGCAAAGCCCATGTCGTAGGTGCCGGAGGCCACGCGGGTCACGGTGCCGCCCGAGCCGTTGCCGGCGTCGACGGTGACGTTGAGCTTCTCCGCCTTGAAGTAGCCCTTGGCTGCCGGTACGAGGAAGAGCGCCGCCGGGCCCTCGAAGCGCCAGTCGAGCTGGAACTTGACCGGCGTTTCTTGGGCTTGCGCGAGTGGCAGCCAAGTGGCGAACAGGGTGGCGATGAAGGTGCGCTTGCTGAAGATCATGGGAGGTGTCTCGGAGAGGGAAAACGTGAAGTGGACTGAGCTGCAAGAACCATGCTCAAGGCTGCATGTGGCGGCCGGCAACGTAGGTGGCCACGAGGTTGCGCTCGTCGCCCAGTGTCATCCAGGCGAAGACCTTTTCGTGCAGGTCGCGGGCGACGGCCAGGCGGCGCTGTGCCACGGGGCCGACCGCCCAGTCCCAGACGCACACATCGGCCATGCGGCCGGGCTCGAGCGAGCCGATCTCATCGGCCAGCTGCAGCGCCTCGGCCGCGCCCAGCGTGACGGCGTGCAAGGCCTTCCAGGCGGTGAGGCGCTGGCCGGCCATGGCCTGCACCTTGTAGGCGTCGGCCAGGCTCTTCAGCTGGCACAGGCTGGTGCCGCCGCCCACGTCGGAGGCCACGCTCACCGCCGCGCAGGCGGCCTCGGCCGTGCGCCAGTCGAACAGGCCGCTGCCGAGGAACAGGTTGGACGAAGGGCAGTGGGCGATCTGCGCACCGCTGTCTCGCAGCGCCGCGCGGTCGACGTCGTCGAGCCAGATGCCGTGGGCCAGCACGCTGCGCTCGTTCAGCAGGCCAGCGCGGGCGTACACATCGAGGTAGCTGCGTGCTTCGGGGAACAGCTCGCGCACCCACCGCACCTCTTCGCGGTTTTCGGCCACGTGGGTTTGCATGTAGACACCGGGGTGGGCCTGGCAGAGTGCGCCCGCCATCGCCAGCTGCTCTGGCGTGCTGGTGGGTGCAAAGCGCACGGTCACGGCGTAGGCCAGGCGGTCGGTGCCGTGCCAGCGCTGGATGAGGTCGAGACAGTCGCGCTCGGCCTGGGCCACGTCGTCGCGCAAGCCGTCGGGGGCGTGGCGGTCCATCAGCACCTTGCCGGTGATGAGGCGCATGCCGCGTGATTGCGCGGCGGCAAAGAGCGTATCGGCGCTGACCTTGTGCACGGTGGGGAAAACCATCGCGCTGGTCGTGCCGTGGGCCAGCAAGGCGTCGAGAAAGCGCGCCGCGCCGGCGGTGGCCTCGTCGGCATCGGCATAACGCTGCTCGGCCGGGAAGGTGTAGGTGTTGAGCCAGTCGAGCAGCTCGGTGCCGTAACTCGCGATCACGTCGAGCTGCGGGCTGTGCACGTGGGTGTCGATGAAGCCGGGCAGGATGATGCGGCCCGTGTGGTCGTGATGCGCCCAGGTGTTGTCGGGCGTTTGCGCGCCGGGCTGGGCGCCGACGATGCGCCCGCTGTCGATCAACAGCCAGTGGTCCGGCCGATAGCGCACCAAGGGGGACTCTGTCGCACCCCATTCGGGCGCGCCGGTGAAGTCGAGCAAGTCGCCCCGCAGGGCCAGGCGTTGAGCGGGTAGGTGGGGCATGGGCTCAGGCGTGCAAGCCCCGTACCCACACGCTTGCGCACGGCACGTTGCGTGCTACGTCAACTCTGTGACAAACCCCGGGCAGTGACATAAGCTTCCTCGCATGAACCCGCAACCGATACGCTTTTACCACCGTGGCGCCGTGGTCGAGGTGAACGACGCTCACCCCACCCGCTCGGTGCTCGACTGGCTGCGAGAAGACGCCCGCTGCACCGGCACCAAGGAAGGCTGCAACGAAGGCGACTGCGGTGCCTGCACGGTGGTGATCGGCGAGCTGGCGGCGGCCGGCGACGCGTCGGCGGTACGTGGCCTCGCGCTCAAGACCGTCAACGCCTGCATCCAGTTTTTGCCCACACTCGACGGCAAGGCCCTGTTCACCGTCGAAGATCTGAAGTCTGCCCAAGGCTTGCACCCCACCCAGCAGGCGATGGTCGAGTGCCACGGTTCGCAGTGCGGATTTTGTACGCCGGGCTTCGTGATGTCGCTGTGGTCAAGCTATGAGCGCCACCAGGCCTGCGGTGCGCGGCCGAGCCGGCAGGCGATTGCCGATGAACTCTCGGGCAACCTGTGTCGCTGCACCGGCTACCGGCCGATTCTGGACGCGGGTGAGCGCATGTTCGAGCTGCCCCAGGCCACGCTCGACACGGCGCCGGTGGTGGCCGCACTGCAAGGCATTCAACGCGAGAACGGGTTTCACTACGCCGCCTTCAACCGCCAGGTCGAAGGGCCCCAGCGGGTCGACCACTTTCGCGCGCCACTCACGCTCGATGATCTGGCACTGCTTTGCGAGCAGCACCCGCAGGCGCAGTTGCTGGCCGGCTCCACCGACGTGGGGCTGTGGGTCAACAAGCAGTTCAAGCCGTTGGGCGACATCATCTATCTCGGTGACGTGCAAGAGCTGCAGCGCATTGAAGAGCTAGGCGGCGAGCTGCTGATCGGCGCCGGAGCTTCGCTCGAATCGGCCTGGCGCGCGCTGGCGCAGCGCCTGCCCTCGCTCACCGAGGTGTGGCTGCGTTTTGCCTCGCCGCCCATCCGCAACGCCGGCACCATGGGCGGCAACATCGCCAACGGCTCGCCCATCGGCGATGCGGCTCCAGTGCTGATGGCGCTCGACGCCCAGCTGTTGCTGCGCAAAGGCGCGCGCCTCCGGCGTGTGCCCTTGGCCGAGTTCTACCTCGACTACATGAAGAACCAGCTGCAAGCCGGTGAGTTCGTGCAGGCGATGGCGGTGCCGCTGCCCGCGATGCAGCGGCTGGTGCGCGCCTACAAGATCAGCAAACGGTTCGACTGCGACATCTCGGCGCTGTGTGCCGGCCTCGCGATCGAGCTCGAGGGCGACGTGGTGAAGCAAGTGCGACTCGCCTTCGGCGGCATGGCCGCCACCGTCAAGCGCGCTACCGCTGCCGAAGCCGCACTCACCGGCCAAGCCTGGACACAAGAGGCGGTGACGCTCGCGCAAGCGGCGCTGGCGCAAGAATTCAAACCCCTCTCCGACATGCGGGCGAGCGCCGCCTACCGCATGCAGGTGGCGCAAAACCTGTTGCTGCGCTTCTGGCTGGAGACACGCCCGCACGACGCCTTGCCGCCGCAGGCCACCAGCGTGTGGAGCGGGATGCCGCGCGCGGAGCTCTCTTTGGAAGATCGGCGATGAACAAGCCGCGCGACACCTTCTTGCAGCCGCCCACCGAAGCGCAGGCCTTGAGCGCGGGGGCGAGGGTGGGCATCAGCCGCCCACACGAGTCGGCCCATTTGCATGTGGCGGGCGAGGCGGCTTACATCGACGACCTGCCCGAACTCGCAGGCACCTTGCATGCCGCGCTGGGCTTGTCGCCAGTCGCACATGGGCGCTTGATCGCCATCGATGTGGACGCCGTGCGCGCCATGCCCGGGGTGGTGGCCGTGCTCACTGCCGCTGACATTCCCGGTCCCAACGACTGCGGCTCCATCGTTCACGACGAACCCATCCTCGCCGACGGCGAATTGCGCTACCTCGGCCAACCGGTGTTCGCGGTGATCGCGAGCACACGCGACGCCGCCCGCCGCGCTGCGGCGCGGGCCAAGAGCGTGCTGAGGGTCGAGGCGCTGCCGCCGGTGTTGACGCCGCAAGCCGCGCATGCGCAAGGCCACTACGTTCTGCCGCCAATGCACCTCGTGCGTGGCGACGCGCAGCGAGCCATCGCCGCTGCGCCGCGACGCTTGAAAGGCACGCTCGACGTGGGCGGGCAAGAGCAGTTCTACCTCGAGGGCCAGATCAGCTACGCCATCCCGAAAG